>JAJZCA010000278.1 GCA_021798735.1 Acidobacteriota bacterium
CGAAAAAACCTCTACGAAAGCGCCAAACCCAGACTGAAGACTGCTCCGAGACCGAACGACCACCCTTCTGCCCTATCAGACCGCCGAGCTGTCCGATGAAATCGATCCGTGTGAGATATCGCGGCTAATCTGCTGAATAATTGAAAGGATTGGTGGACGCGGAAGGAATCGAACCTTCAACCTGTCGATTAAGAGTCGTGGGGAGTTGATTCGGCTTATGGCGCTAAACCATTTGTATAACAACAGCTTACGAACCGTTCGCCCGCACGGATGGAATTGCTTGGATTGCTTGTAACGTATTGATTCTGCGTAGAGGGTTAGAGAGGGCACGTCACGTTTACGTCACGTTTTCTTATTGCGCTTTTGTGGTCTTGTTGCGCCCACTCTCTGGTCCCGTAACGCGTGCCTTTTTACGCGCAGTGGTGCCCACGACCTTATAAGTAGTTCGTACGGGAGAGCGTTGGACGGTCCGTTGGTCGCGAACTTCGAGGACCAACCGTTTTCCGAGAACACGCGCCGCACGAGCAAGAGTGTCGAGCGAGACGGCTGTATTCTGCGGGTCCAGCAGTCGATCCAATTGTGAGCGGCTTGTTTTCAGTTCCCTTGCCATCGCCTGTTTAGTCTTCTGCTGGCGGCCCATCTCCTGCTCAAACTGCCAGGCCAGTACGCGTTTGATGGCGGCAGATTCTACTTCCTCCCGAATACCCTCCTCCTCCAAGAACTCGTCAAAGGAGGAACCACTGTGAACCTTTACGTTTTCGTTTGCCATCACTATTTCCTTCCCTTCATCTCAGCTTCATGCAGTCTTTTATTCTTCCGCGCCAGTTCCATATCCGCCAGTGGCGTCTTCTGTGTCTTCTTAACAAATCCATGGAGCAATACCATTCGTCCCTCGACATCCACATAAAAGAACACCCGCGCGATCTTGTTTCCGCTGAGATTGGATCGCACCTCGTACAACCCGTCACCGAGTGAACGGCAGACCGGCATCCCGATGGGCCAGCCAAACTCGACCGTCTTTATGTCCACGCCGATTTGTTTGCGGTCCTCGGTCGGTTCAAGAGACCTAAGCCACTCGCGTACAGGTTCCCCGCCTGCAGCAGTCCGAAAAAAGATGACCGAGATCCGTTTGGTTGGCTTTCCGATGCCTTGGATTAGCGGAACTTGTTCCACGGCTTCCAGTGTACCACATGGGGTACACTTCATTTGAAGTGGGTTATGTTCAAACTTCATCATCAGCGTTGCTGGAAATGCCATCGAATTCTTCGCGGTGCATTACAGTTGTGGCGCAAAAATTGACAGCTATTGTCCCGCTGCGGAGAGCACCTTTGCTTCCAGCGATGCAGCTACAAAGAAGTGGGCTTTCGAGCGGAGAAGATCACGAAGTGGAAGAAAGACGCGCGTAGCGCCTACCGAGAATCTGTCGTTGACGTTGGCATGATGCGATCTACTGGAGATGTTCAGATAGGCTGGCAATCTTATGCAGCGATCGATAGATTGAAGCAACTCAAGCAGCCACTCGGAGCGCGAGGCATGGTAGTGGCGCTCGATCTCTGGAAAGTAGACTGGCAGGTAGTGGGTCAGCAGCCGATGCTGGGTTCGAGTCTTCGACAATTTCTGAAAGTCACGGATACAGTTGCATGGCGAGCGCTTTGCAACGATCCGCGCAGCCAAGGATGCAACATCGCGTGGATGCCCTGGTATAACCAGACACGGATGCACTCGACGCTGAACTATGCCAGCACGGTCGAGTTCGAAAACAACTGGATGGATGCTACGATGAGGATCGCCGCATGAGAGTTCGGGCGAACGAAGCAGCAGTGGAAATGACGGGCCATGGGAAGTCCTTGGAAATCAATAGAAGCGATTTCCACATTCCCACGCCACCGACTATGAGGATGAATATCTCCTCAAAACCAAGCCGCTATGGGACACGTATTTCGAGGATAAAGTCAGAATTCCTGAGAGAAGATTCCATAACCGCATATTTTACAATCTGGATCCAGCTAAGCTAAATCGAAATGCTTCCACGGAACCGAAACCGATGGATCATCTGTGCAATACTGCTCTGTCTCGTAGGTTGCATCCACGGGGCATGGGCGCTTTCATCCGAGCGCTCCCTTCCAGCACTCCACAATGGAATTACCGTAATGGGGCCTGGCACATTCCATCATGATGGAACATTGCGTATCGAAGGCACAGTAGTTCTCCGCGATCTCAATCTCGATATTCGTGGTCCGATTGTAGTCGCTCCCGATGCGCATCTTGAACTTGACCGAGTCCGACTGCGGGTCAGCGACCCCGCCAATACCCCAAACGGGACGAGCGGCCTTACCTGTCTTGGCCGTGCCACTATCGCCATTCGGAATTCGTCCATGGAACCTGTTGGGGCCGCGCATCCAATGTGGTCGATTGAAGGGCATCTGGATGTAGACGGGTTCGAAACGCTCAACTCGGAGTTTCATCTCAGGCACACAACGGCAAAACTGAATCGTCTCAAGATTTTTGAACTTGAAGTTTCACACGAAAGCCACGTGACTGCGGAACATCTGGATCTTGTTTTCTTCTCAAACCATACCGCAGACAATGAAAATCTTGCATTCAGCGACATTCCCGCCGGCAACGCATTCTCCCGCAGGCTGCGTCTGGGTTCTGGCGCCGTTGCCGACATGAAAGACGCACGAGTACAGATTTTTCTTATCTACGTACACGGACAAAGCAAAGTGGACCTGGCCAATATGGGGCGAGTACAGTTGGCTCTTTTCACCGCCTGCCACGGGACCATGGTACTTCCGAATGGCCTATTGGGAACGGCGCATGGACCTGCTGTTTTCCCGGATTCGCTCGCGTCCGATTGCCCATTCCGCATCTCACTGCGTAACGTGTACGTCGACAGCTGGGATGTGTACGCTAGCGGGCACGCAGACCTGAGGTTTGCAAAAAGCACGATCGACGAACTGACGGCCACGTCTCAGGCGCGGATCGAAGTAAGCAAGTCGAGCTTATACGCGGATTGGCTTGCACTCTCCGGCGATGCCCGCCTCTCCGTCACGGATTCTATCGTCGGTTCGTTACGTCTGGCAGCCCAGCGGCCGGATTTGGCGACCAGCCAAGTACGCATGAATGGCCGGAGCCAAGCTGTTTTTACTCGCGATCGTTTCGATTGCGGCATCTTTGCCGACGATCATGCCGAAGCAAGAATCGTCACGCCTCTCGCTCCGCCGCGGTATCAGCGCGAAGCAGGTTCCGGCCATATCGTTAACGAACCGGTTTCCGTTCCACAACGGCAGTAATTCAGAATGAAAACCATCGTCACGCAGAAACCCGATTGTTACGGTCAACGTCAATGTTTCAATGCTTTTGTTTGAAGAAGCACTGAGGACCCATGGGACAACTGAGATTAAACACGGACTGGAGTTATCGTGGCCTGCGCGTCATCACTCTGGAGAACGATCTGCTGCGGCTCCAGATCCTGCCGGAGGCCGGGGCCAAGATATGGCAGATCACTCACCTTCCGCATGGCGCGGACCTGCTCTGGAACAATCCCCGTATCCCGCCTGCACGGCATACGATCCACACGCGTTATGACGACGTGTGGAGTGGAGGCTGGGACGAATTGTTTCCTAACGATCCGGAAACGACAATTGGAGAGGAGCGCTACCCGATCACGGGGAACTCTGGAGTGGCGCCTGGGAGGCGGAGCCGTTTACAAGCGAAGATGAAGTAGGGGTCAAACTACGCTTCCAAACTCCGGTGAGCGCCGTTTCCGTTGAAAAAACAATCGCGCTGCGCCCCGGGGCGGCACATATCTACTTTACACACTGCTTTAGGAACCTTGGCTTTGCCGCATTTCCTTTCCTCTGGAAGTTACACCCTGCGTTGAATGTAACGGCACAGCACCGGCTTGATTTCCCCCCCATGCGGGTCGTTCGGGATCCTGCCTACCCTGGCACGCTCGCAGAAGCTCCTCTTGAATTTGCGTGGCCTTATGCGCGAATGCGTGATCGGAAGGTCGATCTTCGAACCGTACCTCATCAGGACCAAAAGCAGCTATATTTTTTCTACGGCGATCGGATGAAGAGCGGCTGGTGCGCGCTCACCAATACCGCAACCCGGCTCTCCTGCGGCCTGCGATTCGATCCTGCCGTTTTCCCTTCGTGCTGGCTTTTCGCCAGCTACGGAGGTTGGCGCAATTCCAACGTCGCGGTACTTGAGCCTTGCACCGGCTATCCTCTCAACTTCGATGCCCTTGTCGCGGCTGGACGGCAACGGGTCCTCCAACCGGGCGAGTCTCTCTCTACCAACGTGCTCTTCACCGTACAAGAAGGTATCGCATCGGTCTCCGATATCAAGGAGAACGGCGCTATCGTCCCTTAATACTACAGTTGTAACTAAATGATAGACTGAAGGCGCTCCGGCAGGCGCTCCGCGTAGGCGATGGAGAAGACGATCCGAGGTTGGAAGGACGAGTTGACGCGCGCGCATCAGCGGATGGGGGATCTGTTTGCGCGAACCGAAGTGCGGGGACGGAGCCTGGCCTATCTGGAAGGGTTGTTGAGCGGCTGCGAGCGCAAGAACGGCTGGCAGGTGGCAGAGCGTGTCGGCGATGCGTCGCCCTACGGGATGCAGTATTTGCTGGGCCGCGCACGCTGGGACGCCGATGCGCTGCAGGCGCGGCTGCGCGAGTATGTGCAGGACAAGCTGGGCAGCCCGGATGCGGTTCTGATTCTGGACGAGACCGGATTTCTGAAGAAGGGCTCCCATTCTGCCGGAGTGCAGCGCCAGTACAGCGGCACGGCGGGACGAATTGAAAACAGCCAGATGAGGGTGTAAATCATTTTGTGTAAACGATCTTTTCTAATGAGGGAGAGGAGATCGTATGGAGATGGACAAGGAGTTGATCGACCGGCTGCTGGGAGATTATCAGAAGCCGGAGGATTTGATGGGGGA
>JAJZCA010000279.1 GCA_021798735.1 Acidobacteriota bacterium
GAGCGGCGTAGTTCCGGGAAAATTCACGTTCGGGATTTTTATATTCGGCGAGCGTTGCGCATCTGGCCGCTCTACTTTGTATTTCTACTGATAGTTCGCCCGTTGCTGGCGCCCTGGCTTACGCATGAAAGCTTCAGCAAGGGATATGCAGCGAGCTATTTGTTCTTCGGCGGGAATTGGGCCTGCGCCGCGTGGGGCTGGCCGTTGAGCATAGCGTCGTCATTGTGGACAGTCTCCATAGAAGAGCAGTTTTATATTGTTTGTCCGCTGCTGCTGCGCTGGTGTGGCCGCCATGTGGTACGGCTTGGGATGGGAATGATTGTGGTCTCAACGATGAGCCAGGTCTGGCTGGTCTGCATCCATGCCCCAGGGCTTGCCATTTACTGCAACACTTTTGTGAGACTCGAATCCATTGCCATGGGGATTCTGCTGGCCGCCGTACTGCACGGCAATAGCCCGCGTATTTCCACGGGACTTCGGTGGTGGATGATTGCAATAGGCGCGATGGCCATGGGCATCCTGGGGCGGTTTGGTTCGCATGGCGGCTTGCCGTCACTGTTCACCTATCCGGTGGCGGCCCTGGCATCCCTCCTACTGTTGCTAGGAGCGTTACGGTCATCGACAGACTGGCATACAAATCGGCTGGCGTCGATTGCGATCTATCTGGGGCGAATCAGTTACGGACTCTATGTGTTTCATCTCGCCGGCCTGGCCATTGCGACGCAACTGCATTTTCGCAGGCTGCACGCGGTTGTTGGCCTGTTGATCACGATTGCCATTTCAATCGTCTCGTACCATGCGCTGGAGAAACCGTTTCTGAGGTTGAAGCGACGGTTCACGATCATTCCGTCTTCTCCTGCATGACTGAGAGGAGGGCTACGCTTCTTTGGCGTGGATGCCGAGGGCCTTCATTTTGCGATAGAGATGGCTGCGCTCCAGGCCGAGAATTTCCGCGGCACGACTGACGTTGCCATGGCAGTCTTCCAGTTTGCGCAGAATGTAGTCGCGTTCGTAGGCTTCCCGCGCCTGCTGCAGCGAAGAAAATTCCTCTGCATGGCGACCGGTGCTGCGCGCGACCAAGACCGGCAGATGCTTGCGCTCAATGCGGGAGACCTGCGGATTGAGAATCATCACGCGTTCCAGAATGTTTTTCAACTCGCGCACATTGCCGGGCCAATGATGCAGTTGCAATGCGGACAAGGCGTCGGCGGAGATTTCCATTCTTGGCCTGCCGTATTGGCGGCCAAATTCCCGCAGCAATTCGGTCGCCAGCAGAGGGATGTCCTCCTTCCGTTCGCGCAACGGCGGAACGTAAAAGGGAATCACGTTCAGACGATAAAAAAGATCTTCGCGGAAATTTCCTTTGGCAATCTCATCTTCCAGATTTTTGTTGGTTGCGGCGATTAGTCGCACATCGATGCGAATCGATTGGGCGGCGCCGACGGGGGTGAACTGCTGCTCATCGAGGGCGCGCAGCACTTTGGCCTGAGTTTTGAGGCTCATGTCGCCAACTTCGTCGAGGAACAGGGTGCCGCTATCGGCACGCTCAAATGTGCCGCGCTTTTCCGGGGGACCTCCAGGCAGAGCGCTGTGGCGATAGCCGAAGAGCTCGGTTTCAATGTAGTCCTCGGGAATGGCGGCGCAATTTAATTCGACGAAGACGCGATCGGCGCGCTGGCTTTCCGCATGCATCGCGCGCGCAATCACTTCTTTTCCTGTGCCGGACTCGCCATAGATCAAAACGCGGCCGTTGGTGGGCGCCATCAAGCGAATCTGCTGGCGCAGGGCTTTGACGGGAACGCTTTCTCCGGTGATGCGCGCGCGGGCTGTGAGTTGCTGTTGAAACTCGCGATTCTCGATGCGCAGGCGTCGCGCCTCGACTGCGTTTTTCAGGATGATCAGGGTGCGTTCGAGCGAGAGAGGCTTTTCGAGGAAGTCGTATGCGCCCAGCTTGGTCGCGCGCACGGCAGTCTCGATCGTGCCATGTCCAGAGATGATGATGACCTCGGGTCCGGCGATTGGATCGAAGCAGCGAATCTGCTGCAGCACTTCTAGGCCGTCGCGGTCGGGCAGCCAGATATCGAGCAGAACAGCATCGAAGATCGCGTCGCGGATCAGGTCGAGCCCCTCCGTCGCAGAGCCGGCAGTGGTGACGGTGTAGCCTTCCTCGGCAAGGATTGCTTCCAGCGTGCTGCGAATATCCGGTTCATCGTCGACCACAAGGACATGGTTCATCGCTTTACCACACTGGTGGATGGCAAGGCCATGTCCAGAATCGAGGGAGTGTCGGCGAAGGGAATCATGATGACAAAACTAGCGCCGGCGGGAGAGTTTTTTTCGACATGGATGTTGCCCTGATGTTCCTGTACGATTTTTGCGGCAATGGAAAGGCCGAGGCCGGTGCCGCGGCGACGGGTTGAGAAAAAGGGCAGAAAGAGGCGCTCGCGGATTTCATCGGTAATGCCGTGGCCGGTGTCGGCAATCACGACTTCAGCCATGGTCTGGGATTCATTGGTTGTTGTGCGGACGGTCAGGACACGCAGCAAGCTGGATTGCATGGCTTCCGCCGCATTGTCGATGAGATTGCTGAAAGCGCGCTTCAGGGCCTCCGCATCGGCCATAACCGGAGGAAGGTTTTTGCCAAGGTGCAGCCGGACTTCGATGCCTTCCAGGCGACCCTCGAACAACGTCAGCGTATTTTCCATCACGCGATTGAGGTCTGTAGGTTTTCGATTGGCGGCGGGAAAGTCCGCGAGGGCGGCAAACTGGTCGACCAACTGTCGCAATGTTTCCACCGAGGAGCGGATGACCTCTGTTGCACTGCGCAGGACCTGGGACGAATCTTCAGTGATGCCGCGGCCGATGTGACGTTCAATCCGTTCAGCGGAAAGCGCGATGGGGGTGAGTGGGTTTTTAATTTCATGGGCAACGCGCTGGGCCACTTCTTTCCACGCCATTTGTTTCTGCGCGCGCAACACGTCGGTCACATTGTCCATCACAACAAGGTGCTCGTGGACGGAGCCGCGCAGCTGGGTGACTGTGAAAATCAAATGCAGGGGGCCGCTGGAACTTTGCGCTTCAATCTCGGTCGAAGCCGAAGGTAAGCGGCGGCTGCGGCGCAGGGCACGTCCAATTTCAAGGGCGGATTCAGTTGGAAACAGCGATTGAATGGGCTGGCCTTCAATGGAAAGCTCGCCGAGGGGATCGAGCATTTCACAGAAAGCGCGATTGGCCTGCAAAATTGTCAGATCGTTGTCGAGCGTTGCCACGCCGCTGGGAATGGTTTCCAGCACGGTTTCCAATTCGCGGCGCCGCTCATCGATAGCGGCGTTGGCTTCGGAAAGCTTGTATGTGGAGGATTCGAGCTGGATCCGACTATTCTCGAGGTCTGTCGCCATGTGGTTGAAGGAACGCATGAGCTCGCCCAGTTCTCCCGACGCGGCAATGTCGACGCGAGAGCCGTAGTCCCCGGATGCCATCGCATCCATGGCGTCGGCGAGCGCTTCCACCGGTCGGGTGATTTGCTTGGACAGAAACAGGGCCAGCCAACTGCTGACGAAAAGCGTCAATCCGGTCAGAAGCAGCAGGACCAGCAGATAGGTTTGTCGAACCCGCCTGCGCGCCCGCAACAGCGCCCAGTATCTATCTGTGCTGCTTTCGATATTGTGAACCGCAATGCCGACGTCCGGCGGCAGCGGCAAACCGACGACGATGACGACGCCATTCTGCGACGGAGCATCGCCGACAGAATAAGTCGACTGGCCAATCCTCAATATGGGGTCATCGGTGCGGTCGGCCGCGTGCAGGATTTCATCTGTCAGCGACACCTGCGCCGGCATTGCCTGCGCTTGCTCGTTGGGTTGAACGCTGGAAAGCAGGCTGACCGAATCGCCGTCGGCGGGAAGCTGGTATCGATCGATCACTTTTCCATCGCGGTAGATGACGACGAATCCGCCCTGCAAGGTGACTTTGTGGCGGCGGAAAAGATCCAGCAGCGGTTTTTGGTTTGCCGAGAGATGGGCAGAGTTGAGAGCGTGTTCGTGGGCAAGGGATTCAGCCTCCGCCCGGGCATTGTCGGCGGCGTAGCGGGACATCTCCAAGGCCAACTGCATCGACTCATCGCGCAATTGAACGACGGGCTGCGAAAACCAGCGATCGATCGATCGATTCATCAAAAGATAGTTAAACGACAGCATGAAAAATGCGGGGACGACGGAGAGCAGCAGCGCTCCCAGCAACATGCGGCCCCGCAGGCGTGAGCCAAGGACGCGGCTTTGTCCGCTTGCATAGAGTTTCAGAATATTTCGCAGCAGCAGGACGACCAGCATTAAGAACAGGAGAAAGCTGAGTCCAGAGAGTGCTGTGAATAACAGGATGGAGCCGCTATTGTCGGGCGACAAGAACTTCAGATTGAAGGCATTTTCGGCGATCAGAAAAAGCAGGATGACAAGCGCGAGCGAACCCAATACCATCACGGCCGTTCGTCGGTTGCTGGTTCCCATCCCGGTTAGCTCTCTCAAAAGCGATTATAGGTTCGAGAATCGGTCGCGCGGTGCATTTTTCCGGTCAGGGTGTCATCGCTGGAAACGGAAGACCAATTGTCTCGTGGCGCTAAATAGTGCCTCTTCCAGTACTTGACAGGCAGGCTGAATTGAATAAATCTGCAGACGGAGGCCTTATGACTCGCAATGTACGTTTTGTCTTCAGATTTCTGCCGTTGACGTTGGCCACGCTGTTTTTTTGGGGTCTCGGCTGCAGCAAGAAGCCGACAGACGCTCAACTCGCAGCCAACGTCCAGAAACAAATCGCAGCTGATTCGGCGCTGCAGGGCCAGCCAATCGCTGTGGCAGCGAGCAAAGGGACTGTGACGCTGAACGGGACGGTGAATGGGCCGGGATCGCGCGAACTGGCGAGCAACGATGCATCGAAGGTGGCGGGAGTGAAG
>JAJZCA010000280.1 GCA_021798735.1 Acidobacteriota bacterium
CCTGTTTGAACGCCGCGATGTCATCATCGTCTCCTCGGTAAGCTGCATCTACGGCCTCGGCTCGCCCGAGGCCTACTACGGCATGTTGATGTTGCTCGAACGCGGCCAGAAAATTCGCCGCGAAGACATCACCCGCCGCCTCGTCGAAATCCTCTATGAGCGCAACGATGTTGACTTCCGCCGCGGTACTTTCCGCGTGCGCGGCGACGTCATTGAAGTCTTTCCCACCTACGACGAAAGCGCATATCGCATTGAGTTATTCGGCGACGAGATTGAAGCTCTCTCGCAGATCGATCCTCTCTTCGGCACCGTCAAGCAGAAATATTCTCGCCTGCCCATCTATCCGAAAAGCCACTACGTGGTGCAGCCGGAGCGCAAGAAGACCGCCATCGAAGGCATTCTCGCTGAGTTGGCCGTCTGGGAAAAAGAAATTGAAAATCAGGGTCGCATGGTCGAGGCCCAGCGCATTCATCAACGCACCCGATTCGATCTGGAAATGATCAAGTCTATGGGCTACTGCCATGGCATCGAAAATTATTCACGCCATTTTTCCGGTCGTCTACCCGGCGAGCCGCCGCCCACCCTGCTCGATTACTTCCCGCAGGATCATTTACTCTTCATTGATGAATCGCACGTCACCGTTCCTCAACTCCACGGCATGTGGCATGGCGACCGCTCCCGTAAGCAAAACCTCGTCGAATATGGCTACCGTCTCCCCTCTGCCATGGACAATCGTCCCCTCAAGTTTGAAGAATTTCAAAGTCGCACCCATCAGGTGACCTACGTTTCCGCCACTCCCGGACCGTATGAACTGACGCAATCCGGCGGCGTCGTGGTCGAACAGATCATTCGCCCCACCGGCCTCGTCGATCCTCAGGTGGAAGTCCGCCCCGTGCGCGGTCAGATCGACGATCTCCTCGCCGAAATCCGCGACCGCACCCAAAAAGGCGAGCGCGTCCTGGTCACCACGCTGACCAAACGCATGGCGGAGGATCTAGCCAGCTACTACACAGAAGTCGGCGTGCGCTGCCGCTATATGCATTCCGAAATTGAAACACTGGAGCGTGTGCGTCTGCTCCGCGATCTGCGCAAAGGCGAATACGACGTTCTCATCGGCATCAACCTGCTGCGCGAAGGCCTCGATCTGCCGGAGGTTTCGCTCGTCGCCATTCTCGACGCCGACAAAGAAGGTTTTCTGCGGTCTTCCGGCTCGCTCATCCAAACCATCGGCCGCGCCGCCCGCCACATCCACGGTCGCGCCATTCTCTACGCCGACAAAATGACCGACTCCATGAAGCAGGCCATCGGAGAAACCGATCGCCGCCGCACCATCCAGACCGCCTACAACCAGGAGCACGGAATCACCCCCACCTCAATCATCCGTCCCGTCGACATGACGTTGGCGGGCATCCTGAAGGCGGAATATTCCGATGTTACCGATGAGGTCGAGGCCATGCCGGAAAGCTTCCACGCCGAAGAAGACCTCGACGCCTACATCGCCAAGCTGGAAACTTCCATGCGCGAAGCCGCGCAGCGATTTGAATTCGAAAAGGCCGCCAAGCTCCGCGACACCATCCGCGACCTCCGCAGCAAAGACTTCCTCTTCGACGCCCCCAAAGCCGCTGCGCCGCCTCCAAATCCCGCCGCAACCTGAACGCGGTCTCATCTTCAGTCCGCGCCGCGTGACTCTCCTCGCGTCATCGTGTATGGTTTCGGAAGCGAATCGAAGCAACCCTGTTAGAGATTGAAACCTGGACGACGCCATCGATGACCCTCAACTCTTATCTTGTCCGCGGAACATTAGTCGGCGCCCTGGGCGGCCTGCTCTTCGGCTTTGACACTGCCGTCATCGCCGGCACAACCCACATGCTGACGCAAGTCTACGCACTCAGCAGCGGCCAGCTTGGCTTCACCGTCTCCAGTGCCTTGATCGGCACCGTCATCGGCGCCATGCTCGCCGGCATTCCCGGCCAGCGCATCGGTCGCCGCGATACCTTGCGCATTCTTGCCGTCGCGTACGTGGTCTCCGCCATCGGCTGCGCGCTTGCATGGAACTGGTATGCCCTGCTTTTCTTCCGCGTCATTGGCGGCCTCGGCATCGGCGGCAGCTCTGTGCTCGGCCCCATGTACATTGCGGAAATTGCTCCAGCGAAATGGCGCGGCCGCCTGGTCGGAACATTTCAGATCAACATTGTGGGCGGCGTTCTATTGGCGTACATGTCGAACTTCTTCATCGCGACATTCCATCTCGGCATGCAGCAGTGGCGCTGGCAGCTTGGAGTTGCAGCCGTTCCCGCGGCGCTATTTTTCATCATGCTGCTCACCATTGGCCGCAGTCCGCGCTGGCTGGTCATGATGGCCCGCATCGAAGAAGCGCGCGAAGCGCTCATGCGGGCCAACACTCCCGACCTCGAAGCCGAGTTGCAGGAGATCGTCGCCTCGGTTCACCTGGAACGCCAGGCCAAAAGTGAGCCGCTGCTCACCCGCAAATATCGCCTGCCTATTTTTCTCGCCGTCAGCATCGCCATCTTCAACCAGCTCACCGGCATCAACGCGATCATCTATTACATGAACGACATTTTCGCAGCCGCTGGCTTCAACAGCCTGTCGGCCAGCAAGCAGGCGGTGTATGTCGGTCTGGGGAACTTGTTCGCCACCCTCGCCGCCATCTCCGTTATCGACAAGCTAGGCCGCAAAACTCTGCTGCTCATCGGCTCCGTCGGCATGGTCATCTGTCTGTTCCTGGTCGCCGTCATTTTTCAAATCCCCGGCCACCAGCGCTATCTGTTACCGCTGCTTGTCCTTTACATTGTCGCGTTCGCCATCTCTCAGGGATCGGTCATCTGGGTGTATCTCGCGGAAGTTTTCCCCACCCGCGTACGCGCCAAAGGGCAAAGCCTGGGCACTTCCGCCAACTGGATCAGCAACGCCATCATCTCCGGCATCTTCCCTGTGCTCGCCGTCAGCCACGCCGCGCTTCCCTTTTATTTTTTCGCCGCTATGATGGTGCTGCAATTCTTCGTCGTGCTCTTCATCTATCCAGAAACCAAAAATCTCAGCCTGGAGCAGATGCAGCACAAGCTCGGCATCGATTAGAAGCATGCCCGTGAAAAAATACGGGTGCCCCAGGTCTCGATTCTGAGACCTGGGATTCAGGCGGCTCGATGCAACAATCCCACGGTTTTTGCTAGAAAGGCAGACGCAAACGCCAATTCCCATACAATTAGGACAGCCTTTATGTCCACACCGCAAGCGACACGCTCCGCCCTCCTCCACCTGATTGCGACCCTCTCCTTTCGCCTGGGAGATTTCACCCTGTCTTCCGGCGCGCACAGCGATTACTACATCGACTGCCGCACCACCACGCTGCACGCCGAGGGTGGTCGCCTTGCCGGACTCGCGCTATACGACTTAAGCCGCCAGCACAACCTGAATCCGCAAGCGGTCGGCGGCCTCACCATGGGAGCGGATCCACTGGTCTCCAACATCGCCTCCGCCAGCGCCTGGGACCATCTGCAGCATCCCGACGCCCCGCTCATCCACGGTTTTCTCGTTCGCAAATCGGAAAAAACCCACGGCACCGGCCGCCGCATTGAAGGCTTCAACCAGCCCGGCGCGCGCGTCGTCATCGTTGACGACGTCTGCACCACTGGCGCCTCCACCATCCAGGCCATCGAGGCCGCCCGTGACGCCAAATTTCAAGTGGTTGGCGTCCTTTGCCTGGTCGATCGCCAGGAAATGAATGGCCGCGCCGCCGTTGAAGCCGCCGCCCAGGGAGCGCCGTTTCTCTCCCTATTCACCGCCAACGATGTGCGCGCCGCCCATGTTGCATCAAACTGATGTGGGTGCCCCAGGTCTCGATTCTGAGACCTGGGATTCTCCAATTCTGTTCTCGCAGCGACCCTCGGCAGACAAAATCACGCGGTCACAAATCTAGCAGAAGGAAACGCCATGGAACAATGCACCCACCTCGATCAGATCCGCAATGTCGCTCCCCGCACTCCAGAAGGCTGCGAGGAGTGCCTGAAAATCGGCGACGATTGGGTCCACCTTCGCCTCTGTCTGGAGTGCGGCCACGTCGGCTGCTGCGACTCCTCCAAGAACAAACACGCGACCAGGCATTTTCATCAGACGAAGCACCCCATCATGCGCTCCTTCGAGCCCGGAGAAAATTGGGGCTGGTGCTACATCGACCAACTCGAACTGGATTTTTCCTAGTCTTCGACTCACAGGAAATAGGGTGCCCATCCGTTCTTCACCCGCGTCCGGATCTCCACCAGCTTGTGCCGGTGAATCAGCAATTGGCGCAGGTCGCGCTGCTCCGCACTCGGCGTCCACAAGCGTGGATACCGATCCTCCATCAGCAACCGAAGAATGTGCCCCGCATCGCGCCGGTCGGTCTTCTGCTTGCGCACCCTTCGGCAGGCTCAGGGCAGGCTCCACTGGCACGAATCTGGGCCGCATCCCCGACCCACACCTGGTGACCCAGCCGCTCGAGCAAGTCGATGAACCACTGGCTGTTGCCGCACGCCTCGACTCCAACCAGCGCCGGCGCCTCCAGCCCGCGATAGAACCGCTCCGCTTCGCCATCCCCGTTCATCAGCTTGCGTTCCGTGACTTCGCCGGTTTCCGCATCGAAAACCGCCACCTCTTGCCAACTCGGATGAAAATCACATCCTAATAATTTTCATTGAAGGCTTCTCCTGATCCAGCAGCTCTGCTCCTCTTATCCAAAGCTAATAGATCGCTGAAGCCTTCGTCCTTATCCCATCCATTCAAGCGCAGCTAGGTGTATAGTCCCGGCATTTGATGGTGCATACTTTTCACACGAGTGGAAGGAGGCACTATGGGGCAGGTTTTACACCGGGGCGCCAATACGACAGAGGCGGTCCGTCGAGCGATACAACATA
>JAJZCA010000281.1 GCA_021798735.1 Acidobacteriota bacterium
GTCGCCGATCCGTTCCAGATCGCCATTGATCTTGATGACGGCCAGCAGGAACCGGAGGTCAATGGCCATGGGCTGCTCCATCGCCATCAGGTCGTAGGCCATTTCATCGACGGAGCGCTCGGCGGCATTGATGGCAGCTTCGTTTTCCTGGACGTGATGCAGCAGAACGATATCGGACTTGAGGTAGCCATCCATGGCGCAATCCATGGTTTGCTGGGCCAATGCCGCCATCGCGAGGAGCTTGTCTTTCAGTTGCGCCAACTGTTGCTGGTAGTGGATTCGCGGCACGCAGTTTCTCCCTGGCCTGACAAGGCCATACCTCATTGTCTCTTAAACAGGTTGCGATTCCGTGAAAGTTTTTTAGCCGAGGCGGCGGCCGGCTTCCTGCGCAGCCTCATAAATCTGCTGGAAAGACTCCACCGCATACAGCACGGGCTGCATTTTTGAGATGAAAAACTCGTGCTCCAGCACCTGGTCGAGATTGAAGTCGCGAATCTCCGGGCCGCGCTCGACGACGTAGGAGCATTCTCCATGCGAGGAAATCAACCCGCTGCCGTAGACCTTGGTGCGGCGGTCCTGGCGGATGACGCCAAACTCGACGGTGAACCAGAAGAGCCTGCCCATACGGGTTAGATCTTCAGTACGGCCGGCCATGCTGCTGCATACCCGGCCGTACTCGTAGAGAAAATCCGCGAAGACGGGATGGGCGTGCATGGGAACGTGGCCGAAGACGTCGTGGAAGATGTCGGGCTCCGGAGTGTAATCGAGCGAGCTTCGATCGCGCAGGGTGGTGGTGGTGGGAAAGCGCCGCGCGGCCAGCATCTCAAAAAAAGCATTGGCGGGCAGGTAGCCGGAGACAGGGGTGGAGTTCCATCCGGTGCGCGGCTCCAGCTTGGATGAAACGGCGGCGAGGTCGGGAATGCTGTCCTCGCGCAGGCCGATCTGCTGAAAACCGTCGAGATATTCCTGGCAGGCGTACTGGCGCAGTTGCGGCATGCAGCGGCGGACGAGTTCCGACCATGTCGCGTGCTGCTCCGGCGTGTAGGCGATCCAGTCCTGCTCGATCAGATACGGACGCGCGGCGACGAGCTGCTCATTTTTCTGTTGCGCGGGAGTCAATTGCTCCTGATGGATGGACATGGCGTGAGTCCTTCCGCAGCGCCGCCAACCGCATGCGCGCGATACAGGCGTGGCTAAACCTTTCAGAATGCTTCCGGCAGTGCGAACCTGTCAATGATTCCATTGATGGGACGCGAAGAATGGGTGAAAGTTGGGGAGTGGGGATGGATCGGCACGCTTATAGGCAAGTCTGCGGTTGCGGGTATATTGTGGGTAGTTGCCGACGGGTCTCGTCCGGCGAAGACTCTCAGCAGTCTAGGAGGAACTCCATGCCTGCTACCGCCAAGCATCCATCGCTACAAGCAGCCACCGCGACGAAGAACGATTTTCTGCCGCTGAACGGCACCGATTATGTCGAGTTTTACGTTGGCAACGCACGCCAAGCCGCATACTTTTATCGCGCCGCCTTCGGCATGAAGCTGGTTGCCTATGCCGGCCCGGAGACTGGCCTGCGGGATCGGGCTTCGTACGTGGTGGAGCAGGGTAAAGTGCGTTTTGTGCTGACCACGCCGTTGCGTCCCGATAACGTCATTGCAGATCACATTGCCAGGCATGGCGATGGCATCAGGGACATCGCTTTGTGGGTGGACGATGCTACATCGGCGTGGCTGGAGACGACGCGCCGGGGAGCCCGCAGCGTGCGTGAGCCGTGGACGCTGGAGGACAAGCAGGGAACGGTCACGATGGCGTCGATCGCAACCTATGGCGATACGATACATACGTTTGTCGAGCGCAAGAACTATCACGGAATTTTTCTGCCGGGGTTTCAACATGTGACGCATGATCCGGTAGCGCGACCGGTGGGGCTGAAATATATCGACCACGTGGTGGGCAATGTCGGCTGGAATGAAATGAACACGATGGTGGATTTCTATCGCGATGCGATGGGTTTCGAGATGTTCCAGAGCTTCGACGACAAGGACATTTCGACGGAATACTCCGCGCTGATGTCGAAGGTAATGTCGAATGGCAATGGTCGCGTGAAGTTCCCCATCAATGAACCGGCGGAGGGCCGCAAGAAGTCGCAGATTGAGGAGTATCTGGATTTCTATCAAGGTCCCGGTGCGCAACATCTGGCGCTGGCGACGGACGACATATTGACCACGGTGAGCAAGTTGCGCGAGCAAGGGGTGGAATTTCTGCGGGTACCTGAAACGTACTACGAGGAACTTGAGAGCCGCGTGGGCAAGATCGACGAGCCGGTGGAAGAGCTGAAGCGGCTGAACCTGCTGGCCGATCGGGATGAGGAAGGATATCTGCTGCAGATTTTCACTCGTCCGGTGGAGGACCGTCCGACGGTTTTCTTTGAGATCATCCAGCGCAAGGGCGGCCGCAGTTTCGGCAAGGGAAATTTCAAGGCGCTGTTTGAGGCCATCGAACGCGAGCAGGGACTTCGCGGCAATTTGTAAAGGCAGGCATGAGACTATGCACGTTTGAAGTTCACACGCACCTGGGATGGCAGAGCCGACTGGGCGCTGTCGATGCCGATGGTGTGATCGATTTAAATTTTGCCGCAGCGCAGGTCTCAGGGAACGCGCGGTTAGCTGAGGCGCTGGTGCCGCCGTCGCTGCGCGCGATGCTGGAAGGCGGCGAGGCTTCGATGGAGGAAGCGCGGAAGGCGATTGCGAGCTTGCCCGCGGACCTACGGATTGGCAAGCGCGATGAGACGCTTCGCTATCGATGGGACGAGATTCGCTTGCGGACGCCGCTGCCGGATGCGCGATCGGTCCGCGATTTTTTCGCTTTCGAATCCCACGTGAAGATGGGTTTTGAAAAACGCGGCGAGCCGATGCCGCAGGAGTGGTACGAATTCCCGGTCTACTATCAGACGGGGCATCACAATTTGATTGGCACAGACCAGGATGTGTTGTGGCCATCGTTTACGGAGCGCTTCGACTATGAGTTGGAATTGGCCGCGATTATTGGCCGCGAAGGGCGCAATATTCCGGCTACAAAGGCGCGAGATTATATTGCGGGCTATACGATTCTGAACGACTTTAGCGCGCGCGATATGCAACGCCGCGAAATGAAAGTGCGGCTGGGCCCGGCGAAGGGAAAGCATTGGGCGAGCGGGGTTGGGCCGTGGATGGTGACGGCGGATGAAGTTGCCAACCCGTACGCGCTGGAGATGGTGGCGCGAGTGAATGGCGAGGAATGGTCGCGGGGAAATTCTCGCGACATGTATTGGAAGTTCGAACAGATGATTGAATTTCTTTCGCAGGACGACACGATTTACCCCGGGGACATTTTGGGCTCTGGCACGGTGGGGACGGGTTGTGGGTTGGAACTGAACCGCTGGGTGCAGTGCGGGGACGTGATCGAGCTGGAAATTGAAAAGATTGGTGTGCTGCGCAATCGCGTGGTGCGTCCGTGGCATCCCAAGGATTGAAGGGTCTCGGTAAAGGAGAATCGCGAATGTATCCGCTGAATAAGGGAAAGACCGCGATGCAAGCCCACGTTGGATTGCCCGAGGGAACGTTTGAAGAGGAGCACGGGCGCAAGGGTTTTTATGGGAAAGCAAGCCACCTGTACCATGCGCATGCGCCAACCGGCTGGACGCGCTTTGAAGGGAAGCTGCGGCCGCATCTGTTCGACTTGAACAGGCTGGAGCCCACAGATCTGAAAGATGCGCAGGGAGCGCCGATCGAGTTCCTGGGCAACAGCGAGATTACGGTGGCGGTGTCGCGGCGGTCGAAGCCGATGCCGTATTATTTTCGCAATGCCGATGGCGACGAGATGTACTTTGTGCATCGCGGCAGCGGCGTCATCGAGACGGACTTTGGCCCGCTGCGATTTGAGAAAGGCGACTACATCAATCTTCCGCGGGCGGTGACGTATCGAGTGGCGCCGGACACGGAGGACAACTTTTTTCTGATCTTTCAGTCGAAGACGGAATTTGAACAGCCGGAAAAAGGATTGCTGGGTCAGCACGCGCTGTATGACCCCGGGGTCATCACCACGCCTGAGCCTTCTCCTTATCTTGACGACACACGCGAGTGGGAAGTTCGCATCAAGAATGAAAATGAATATTCCAAAGTGTTTTATCCATTCAATCCGATCGACGTGGTTGGCTGGAAGGGCGATTTGACGGCATGGAAGATCAATCTGCGAGACATTCGACCCGTGTCCAGCCATCGCGCAGCATTGCCGCCGAGCGCACATACGACGTTCGTGACACAGGGAGCCGTGGTCTGCAGTTTTCTGCCGCGACCGCTGGAGCAGGACCCGGACGCGCTGCGGGTGCCGTTTTTCCATCGCAATACGGATTATGACGAGTTTATTTTTTACCATGACGGAGATTTTTTCAGCCGCGACAATGTGAAGCCTGGCTATGCGACGCTGCATCCACGCGGCATCCATCACGGTCCACATCCGAAAGCGCTGGCGAATCAGAAGGCGAAAAGTTTTACGGATGAGTCGGCGGTGATGCTGGACGGCTTGAATCCCATCCACGTGCTGCCGGCGGGAGAAAAGGTGGAGTGGGCGGACTATTGGGCCAGTTGGGGAGCGAAAGAGGCCGCGAAACTGGAGCCGGTTGGATGAGTGAAATTACAGCTCCAGGCGAAATGAGTACGTTGGATCCCGCCGAGCAGAAGCCGCAGGATATTTACAAGTTGCTGGTCGGTTCGGTGGTTCCGCGACCGATCGCGTTTGTTTCTTCGATGGATGCGGAAGGAGTACGTAACCTTGCGCCGTTCAGTTTTTTTACAGTCGCCAGCGCGAATCCTCCCATTGTCTGCTTTTGTCCGATGACGCGCGGCGCGACAAATTCAGGAAGAT
>JAJZCA010000282.1 GCA_021798735.1 Acidobacteriota bacterium
CTTTTTATGCGTAACAGGGTAATACTTACATCACGGGGCGCGTCGAATGCAAGTGCTCTCGATGGAGAAGGTTAGCCCAACAGGCCGAGGCCGAACCTCAGACTTCACAGTAAACTCCCGCTAGGGCCGTAGATTCTCTTTCTCCGCTGCAACCGTACGTCGAATCCCTTCTTCCAGACTCGTTTTTGCCGTCCAACCCAACCCGCGCATTCGACTCACATCCAACAACTTCTGCGGAGTGCCGTCGGGCTGCGCGGTGTTGAACGTCAACTCTCCGTTGTATTCCAGCAGACGGCAAATCAGCTCCGCCAATTCGCGGATGCTGATGTCCTCGCCCACGCCAATGTTGATCAGCGGCGGAACATCTGCTTGCAGCAACGTTGCAAGTCTCTCTTCCGGAAGCTGCAATAGGAAAACGCATGCCTCCGCCAGGTCGTCGCTATAAAGAAATTCTCGGCGCGGTGTGCCCGTGCCCCACACTTCCACCTGGCCGGCTCCTGTTGCTTTGGCGGTCGCAATTTTGCGCAGCAATGCCGGCAGCACGTGGGAGTTCGCCAGGTCAAAGTTATCTTCGGGCCCATACAGGTTAGTCGGCATCGCTGCCAGAAACTTCGTTCCATACTGGCGGTTGTAGGCCCAGCATTGCTCGATTCCGGCAATCTTCGCAACAGCATACGGGCGATTCGTCGGCTCCAGCGGCCCGGTCAACAAATACTCTTCGCGAATCGGCTGCGGACAAAATTTGGGATAGATACAACTGGAGCCAAGAAACAGCAGCCGCTTCACGCCAAATTCATAGCAGGCATCGATCGCGTTCGTCTGGATCAGCAGGTTGTCACGAATAAATTCCACGGGGTACGTGCTGTTGGCCTGGATTCCGCCCACCTTCGCCGCCGCCAGCACCACATATTCCGGACGCTGGTTCTTGAAGAAGTCCCACACCGCGTTTCGGTCCGCCAGATCCAGTTCCGTGCTGGTTCGCAACAACAAGCGCTGATAGCCGGCAGCCGCAAGATGACGGCAGATTGCCGAACCAACCAGCCCGCGATGCCCGGCGACGAACACTCGCGAGGTCGGCTGCATGACATCGTCAACTTTTGAAGCACTCATCATGACTTTGGCGACGCTTTCCCGGACGCCTCAAGCACGCCCGTCTGCGCCCCCTCAAAATCCTTCGGCGCATCCTGTTTCCAATCCGCCATCGCCTGCTCCAGCGTGTACCGGAAACAATAGCCCGCCTCACGCAGTCGCATTGGCTCAATATACGTGGACTGCGATAGCTTCCGCATCCGCACGGGATTCACCGACGTATGAATGCCGAACAACTGCGCGATGCCCGCCACAGGATACGATGCAGCCACCAGCAGGTTGCGCGGCACCGACCAGCGCGGGCGCCGATATCCCGCTGCGAAGCAAATCGCGTTCACAAAATCTTCCAGCGTCGGCGGCGGATCCATCGACACATTCCACAACAACGCCGACTCTCCTGTTTTGTCTTGGCGGTCAAGCGCGAATAGCAGCACGCGGCACAATTCCTTCACATAAACGCCGGCTTTCCGCGTCGACCGATTTCCCATATACACAAAATATCCGCGAGAGAGACTGCGAACCAGACGGGCAACATTAGCATGTTCTCCCGGCCCAAACACAACGCCCGGCCGCAGCACAATCAGCCGTCGGTTCGGGTTCGCTTGCTGCCACGCGCTATGGATCTTTTCGGCAACCAGTTTCGACCCCCCATACGCCGTCTCCGGAATTGGGAGGGAATCCTCATTCCTGGCAGCATCGCTCGACCCATACGGCGCAATGCTGCTGGTGAAAGCCAAGCGGAAACATCCAGCGCGCGTCGCATAAGCGCAAATATGCTCCGCTCCGGGCAGATTGGTTTCGTAATATTCGTTTGGCGCGTGCCCCGGCTCACGATGTACCGCAGCCAGGTTGACGATCAAGTCCGCCTGTTGCGGCAGCGGCGCCGAGTCAAGAGGCAGGCGCACATCGCACGGAATGTACACGACACGCGGCAGCGCCCCGTCCGCCGACTCCATCCAGCGCAGCAGCGGTTTCACATAATCTTCATCGCGGGGAGGGCGTATGTCCGCCAGATAAATCCGTTCGACATCGGTGTGCTCCAACAGATGCTTGGCAATATGCGTCCCAATGCATCCAGTGCCGCCAAAAATCACGCACGTGCGAAGGTTCATGCGCGCGCTCCGACCTTCATTTAGCGGGCCTCGCTTTGGGCTGCCGTCGTTTCCCGCGCAGGTTCGCGCTTCTTCGACCAGAGGTCTTCTGGAGTTGCTGTTTCTCCCGTCGCCAGCCGCGCCATATTCATAATAGAAAACTGGTCCAGCATCGGCTCCACCCGGGCACGTCGCGCTGCTGCGGGTTCCTGCCGAACAATCTCCAGAGCATCCTTCAGGCGCATCAAGAACAATTCTTCATCCCATCGCATCGCAATCGACCCGGTTCCAGCCAGTTGAATCATGCGTTCGACCTCGCTCCCGGCGCTACAGATGGCCAGCAAATGCACGCCCGCAGCCAACAGATTCGGCAACTTCGAGGGCAACGCCGCACTTTCGGTACCCTCCGCCTGGGGAATAATCTGGATGGCCGACCGCGCATACAACTCCGCCAAATCTCGCTCCGCAACCAGCGGATGGAATAGCACGCGAGGTCCCGGCCGTTGTTCATATTCAGTGCGCAGACTTTCATAAAACGGGCCGCCGGAAAACACATGAAACTGCACCTCCGGATGGCGTTCCGCTGCCGCCTGCAGAAACGCAACCAACTGCTGCGAGTTTTGCTTATAGCCCAACGCGCCGGAATACACGACGTGCAATTTTTCCGGCGGAAACAGCGTGTCCAGATGATGCGCGGTCGCAGCGGCCGCAATCTCGTTATAGCTTGCCGGCAACGTGATCGAAGGATATTGCACCGCGATTTTCGCTGGATCCAAGCCGTACGATTGCTGCGCAATCCGCGCCATATCTCCAGAAAAGAAAATGCACACATCCTGCGAACGGAAGGCACGGCTCTCCACCGCGTGGATCATATGAATAATGGCGCGACGGAGAAAACCTTTTTCCTGTGCCGCCAGGATGCCTTGCAAATCGTGCACCACCGCCACCCGCCGCACCCGCTTCGGCAATAGACGATTCAGGAACAGGATGAACAGACTGGGCGGAAGAATGCTGACCACAACATCTGTCTTTTTTCTTAGCCGCCACACACTCTGCGCAGCGAAGAATGCGAACCACGTTTCCAGCTTCAGCCGCCGCAACGGCATTGTCCGGGGATAGCGAACACCGGCGCCGCCGCGCACAATCGTCATTCCCGGAATGCGCGCGTTGCTGCGCACCGGTACCCACTCCGGATACAGCGGATGCGAGCAAACCACCGTGACCCCATTGCCGTCCGCGACGAACGCCTCGGCGAGGTGCTGGTTCGCCTTTCCCGTCGAAATCAATTCTAGGTAAAAGAAGGGGGAGACGATAAGAATCTGTTGTTGCCAGTCAATCACACGCGCGTCCTGTAGGATCGGCCACAAATTCAGCCCGCAAAGTGGCCAGCTTCTTCATCTTTACTGGCATTGGAAACACTGATAACCTTCGCGAGGCAATTCGACTGCCCCTTCCGGCTCCATCCAACTCAAGAAATCGCTATTCTAACGATACCATCCGAGTCTCGCCTTCCGCCGTTCTTATTCGTTTAAGAACGCGTCTGCTTACTTTAAAGTTGCATGGAAATCTTCGAGCGGCAGGTGTTCTCAATTACAATCGCTTGGATGCAGTCCATGCGATTCCAGCCACTCGCGATCTTCGGCATGATTTTGCTCGCAATCTTTGTCGTGCTGGCAATTTTTGCGCCATGGATTGCCCCGTTCGATCCAGCGGCGATCCACCTTCACACGCGCCTGCAGTCGCCCTCTGCGGCGCATTGGTTTGGCACCGATGAACTGGGCCGCGACATCCTGTCCCGTGTCATCTACGGCACCCGCATCTCGCTCTTCGTCGCCACCTCGGTGGTCTCGATTGCGCTCTTTTTCGGGGTGATTTTCGGCTCCATCGCAGGATTCTATGGCGGCTGGCTCGATGCGTTTTTGAACGTCCTGGTGATGAATACATTCATGGCGCTGCCCGGAATTCTCATCGCCATTGCGCTGATCGCTTTCCTCGGCCCCGGCATGACCAACTTGATTCTGGCTCTCTCGATCACCGGCTGGGTGGGTTACGCGCGTCTGGTCCGGGCCCAGGTGCTCGCCGTGCGCGAGCGCGAGTTCGTCGAAGCCGCCCGCGCCATGGGAGCCACCAATCTGCGGATTGTAACGCGCCATATTCTGCCGAATATCATCCAGCCCGTCATGGTCCAGGCCGCCATCGGCATGGCTGGAACCATCCTGGCGGAAGCCACACTCAGCTTCCTCGGCCTTGGCGTCCCGCCGCCCATGCCCAGCTGGGGAGTGATGCTGAACGATGCCCGCGCACATTTATTCGACGCGCCTCACATGGTCATCTTCCCGGCCATCGCCATCATGCTGGCGGTGCTGTCGTTCAACTTCATCGGCGATAGCCTGCGGGACCAGCTCGACCCGCGCACCCGCGTGTCTGTCGGCGTCGGTACAAACTACTAATATGCGCGTTGGCGTCATCTCTGACACCCACGGACTCTTACGTCCGGAAGCCTTGCGTGCGCTCGACGGTTGTGCGCATATTCTGCATGCTGGCGATGTTGGCGACGACTCAATACTCGACACCCTGCGAAAGATCGCTCCTCTCACCGCCATTCGTGGCAATGTCGACCACGGCGGAGTGTGCGGCAAGCTGCCTGCAACAGAAACCATCGAGCTGGCAGGAAGACTCTTCTATCTCATCCACGCGCGCGAAGAC
>JAJZCA010000283.1 GCA_021798735.1 Acidobacteriota bacterium
CTGGACGATCGCCGCCGGGGCCGTGGCTTTCCTGACGCTGATCTCGGGCTGCCGTCAGGACATGCAGAATCAGCCAAAAATGATCCCCCAGCGCGAATCCAAGTTCTTCGCCAGCGGACGTTCTGTGCGGCCGCAAGTGCTTGGCACGGTGGCGCGCGGGCAGCTCGACGCCGACACGTATTTCTATACCGGCCTGATCGACAATAAGGAGCAGGACGCGATGCCGTTCCCAGTGACAATGACGGTGCTTGAGCGCGGTCAAGAGCGGTTCGACATCTACTGCACGCCCTGCCATTCTCGCGTTGGAAATGGCCGGGGGATGATCGTGGAGCGCGGTTATAAGCCGGCAGGAAACTTCCAGGCCCCTATCATCCGCAATAAGCCGTTGAGTCATTATTTTCGCGTGATGACGAGCGGATACGGCGCCATGCCGGATTATTCGGCGCAGATTACGACGCAGGATCGCTGGGCCATCGCGGCTTACATCCGGGCGTTGCAGCTAAGCCAAAATGCCACGCTGTCAGATGTTCCTCCGGGGACGAACATTCAGACGATGGCCGAGGTCTCGCAACAGATGGGATATTCGCCCAACTTTCCCGATGAATGGACGCTTCCGGAGCTGACGAACGTGCCCAGCGCGGCGGACATGAAGGCAGCGATCGATGCCGGGAAAAAGAGTATGCCGGCGACAACGCAAAGCGCATCCAAGAACAACTCCCCACGCAGGGGAGCAAGGTAGACGGTGACGGACACAAGCATGGAATACGGGAACCACGCACATCAATTGCCGACAGATCTGGGCGCTCCCGCCCCGGTGCTGCGCTGGCGTTTTCGCGCCATGTCTGCGACCGCGATTTTTGCGGTCTTGTCAGGGATAGACTTGCTCATCAGCCACCGTTTCGACTATGTCCTGCGCGGCTGGCTGATGGGGTTGATGATCTGCCTGAGTTTTTGCATCGGCGGCCTGGCGCTGCTGATGGTGCAATGGGTGACGGGCGGCAAGTGGGGCCTGCTGCTTCGCCGGCCGCTGGAGGCGATGAGCCGCACCCTGCCGCTGGTGTTTCTGATGTTTTTGCCAATTGCGATTTTTGCCAAACGTTTGTATATCTGGGCGCGGGTGACCGATCCGCAGGCGGCCTTGCATGCCGGCCTCATCGACGCCATGCAAGCGCACGCCATCGCGTACAAGCGGCCGTATCTGAACGTCGAAGGCTTCTGGATTCGCGGCGTTGCATACTTCATCATTTTCGGGATTTTTGTGTATTTTCTGAACCGCTGGTCGCTGCAGCGCGATTTCGACACCCAACACGGCAACCGGTTCTGGCAAAAGCGTTTTGAAAATCTCAGCGGGCCTGGCCTGGTCGTCTATTCGCTGGTGCTGACTGGCATGTGCGTGGATTGGGTGATGTCTCTGGATCCCACCTGGTTTTCGTCGATGTTCGGCTTCATGTTTATCGTCTCGCAAGGATATGCGGCGCTGGCGCTGGCGATCCTGATGGTGCTGGCGCTGGCGCAGTATGAGCCGATCCAATCGATTTTTCGCGTCACCGAGCAGCACGATCTGGGCAAGCTGTTGTTCGCTTTCGTGATGCTGAACATTTACATGGCGTTTTCGCAATATCTGATCATCTGGTCTGGCAACCTGCCCAACGAAATTCGCTGGTACATGGACCGCATTACAGGAGGCTGGGGACCGATCGCTGGGCTTGACTTCCTGTTCCACTGGGTGCTGCCGTTCTTTCTGCTGCTGTCGCGCGACCTGAAGCGCAATAAGCGAAGGCTGGCCACGGTTTGCTGCATCATGCTGTTTGCGCGCTTCTGGGACACGTGGTGGCTGATTGCTCCGAACTTTTCTGGAGATAGCCGCAATCTCCATTTCAGCTTTGGCATGCTGCAATACATATTTGTTCCCGCGGCGATGGTCGCCCTGTGGATGGCCTACTACTTCACGACCCTGCGGACGCGCGGTCTGGTGGCATTGAACGATCCGCATCTGCCTGAAATTCTGGAGCCTGAACATGCCCACGCATAGACCCAACGATCCACACGATCGCAACAACCCGGACGCGCCGGACGATTTTATGGCGCTGCATCAGGGGAGCGATCCGGAAAGCAAGAAGGTCGGATACGAGCTGTCGGACGCCAACATCGCCGACATTGCCGGATTTCTGGTGGTGATGGCGGCTTCGATTGCGGTGGTATTCGTGCTTGCATTCGGCATCGGGAAGTTGATCTATCACGAACTGAATCAGCAGGACGGCCCGGCCGACAAGTGGCGGCAAATGGCCGGCGCGAAGCCGGGCAACATGGAATCGAACCCGCAGATTGAACAGCAGCAGTTGCAGCAGTTGGTAAAGAGATTCCCCACGCCTCGACTGCAGGCGGACGATGGCAATATGGACGTCGCCGAGATGCACGCGCGCGAGGACATGCTGCTGCATCACTACTCCTGGGTAGACGAGAAAAAGCAAATAGTCAGAATTCCGATCGCCCGCGCGATGCAGATCGTCGCCCAGAAAGGGCTCCCAGTCGAAAGCCAGCAAGGGCCGCAGGAGCAGGCAATGTTTGGAGACAGCCAGACAACCGTGACCGTGCCCCTGACGAATGGATTTGCGCGCACCGGACCGGAGTTGCAAATGATCGAGGCACGAGACCAGCGACTGGGAATTGGGCCATATTCCGACATTCATGCGGAGATGCACCCGGCCCGCTAGGATCGATGAGAACAGTCCCAACAATTCGATTTCGCTTCGCGGCGTCCAAGGCGTGGATGGCAGCACTGTTTGCATGCTTGATGGTTGCATTTGTGGCTGCGATCGCCCATGGCCAAGTGGCCCCGATTGGCGAGAAGTCCATGGGAGATCCATCTCAGACGAAGTTGCCGGAGATCCTGCAGAAGGTGACGATCCACCAAAATCTCGATCAGCCGCTTCCGCTGAATGCGGAGTTTCGCGATGAGACTGGGCGCACGGTGCATCTGGGCGACTACTTTGGTAAGCGTCCTGCAATCCTTGCGTTGGTCTACTACCGCTGCCCGATGTTATGTTCCGAGGAATTGAATGGGCTGGTAGGGGCGCTGGAGATGTTGAAATTCACGCCCGGAAAAGACTTCGACGTGCTCGTGGTCAGCTTCGATCCCAGTGAAGGGCCGGCATTAGCGGCTTCGCAAAAGGCGCTGTACCTGAAGCGCTATGGCCGCCCGGATACAGCGAATGGCTGGCATTTTTTGACTGGGCCCCAGAGTTCTATCACCGCGCTGACCAAGGCGGTAGGCTTTGGATATGTCAGCGTTCCCAGTGCGGACGGCAAAATGAACCAGTTTGCCCATCCCAGTTCCATTGAACTGATCACAACCGAGGGCAAGATTTCGCAATACTACCTTGGGGTCGAATATTCCGCGCGCGATATGCGCGCCGGGTTGGTGGAAGCCTCGCACGGCCAGATCGGCACTCCAGTGGACCTGATCTACACCTATTGCTATCGGTACGATCCGCACATGGCGAAGAACAGTATGATCGTGGTGCGAATTGTGCAACTGGGTTGCATGCTGACGGTGCTGGCATTGGGCGCATTTATTTTGATTTCGCTGCGGCAGGAAGCCATGCAGGGTGGCAACTCCGCAGCCACGAAAAAGGCGAACGGGTAAAACATACATGTCGCACATCAGTCCTGTACTTTGGGAATTTTTAGTCCATTGGCTTAAGAACTTTGCGATCTTTCCGCCGGAGGCGTCCACCATCGCTCCGTATGCGGATGCCTTGTATTTTGCCTTGGTGGGGATGACGGTCACGGGTCTGGCGCTGGTGATGACCATGGTCCTGGTCTTTTCCATTCGTTATCGCAAAGAGCGGCATCCGGAAGCGGTCCAGATTGAGGGTTCGACGCTGCTGGAAGCGACTTGGACGTTGATCCCGCTGGGAATTTTTCTGGTGTTCTTCGTATGGGGGGCGCTGCTGTATTTCCGCGTGTTCAACCCGCCGCCGAATTCCATGAATATCTACGTGGTGGGCAAGCAGTGGATGTGGAAAGTGGAGCATCAAGGCGGTCAGCATGAAATCAACGCGCTGCACATCCCGACGGGCGTGCCGATCCAGGTGACGTTGATCTCGCAGGATGTGTTCCATAGCTTCTCGATCCCTGCATTTCGGGTGAAGCGCGAGGCCATTCCCGGGCGCTACACCACCGTCTACTTCGAGGCCACGACGCCGGGCAAATATCATCTGTTCTGCACCCAATATTGCGGCACGAACCATTCCGCGATGATTGGATGGGTCTACGTGATGACACCGGCGGATTACAGCGCGTGGGAGGCGGGGAACACCAGCGGCGCTTCGCTGGCGCAGAACGGGGAGCGTCTTTTTGCCAGCGTGGGGTGCAACGCCTGCCATAACGGCAGCGCAACGGCCCGCGGCCCGAACCTGGCCAACGTCTACAACACCCGCATTCGTTTGACGGACGGCTCCACCGCGATTGCGAACGAAGCCTATCTTCGCGGAGCCATTCTGGCCCCTTCGATGCATGTGCCCGCCGGATATGCGCAGATCATGCCCACCTACCAGGGACAAATCAGCGAAGATGGACTCATCGACCTGGTGGAGTACATCAAGAGTCTGGATTCCAACTATCGCATCCAGCAGATGTTGAATAAATCTCAGATATCCTCCGCACAAGCCTCAACCGAAGGAAAGACGGTCCCAGCACAAGGAGCAGCAAAGCCATGAGCACCATCGTATCGCTACCCGACCAGTCGACAGCGAAGCTGCCGGCGAAAAGCTATCTCAATCAAGAGTATGGGTTGAAGAGCTGGCTGCTGACCGGCGATCATAAGCGGATCGCGATGCTGTATCTGTTTTCCATCACTTTCTTTTTCGTGATTGGC
>JAJZCA010000284.1 GCA_021798735.1 Acidobacteriota bacterium
ACTTCATGGATGCCCAGGACGATGTCCGCGAAAAACCTCGTCCTGTGCATTTGAAGGCCTTCAAAAAGACCTTTTCGTTCAATCACGTCAACTTTTCCTATGCGGACGAAGAAGGCCAGAAACAAGTGCTGCATGACGTAACTCTGACCGCTCATCGTGGCGAGGTCATCGCGATCGTTGGCCCCAGCGGAGCGGGAAAGACCACCCTCGTCAACCTGATTCCTCGCTTTTTCGATGTCACCGGCGGCGCCATCATGATCGACGGCCATGACCTGCGCGATGTCAGCCTCCACTCCTTGCGCGCACTCATCGCCAAGGTGACCCAGGAAACCATTCTGTTCAACGACACGGTGCGCAACAACATTGCCTACGGACAGCCCGACGTTCCCAAGCAGAAAATCTTCGACGCCGCCAAGGCCGCCTTGGCGCACGACTTTATTGAGCAGATGCCGGAAGGCTATGACACCGTCATCGGAGAAAAAGGTTTTCGCATGTCCGGTGGCGAGCGTCAGCGCTTAGCTATCGCCCGCGCTTTGCTAAAAGACGCACCCATCCTGATTCTGGACGAGGCCACCTCCGCGCTCGACGCCCAAAGCGAATCTCTGGTGCAGGCTGCGCTGGCAAACCTGATGCAGCACCGCACCGTCTTCGTCATTGCCCATCGCCTCTCCACTGTGCGACGGGCCACACGAATTGCGGTCCTTGAAGAAGGTTCGATCACCGCCATTGGCACGTATGAGGAATTGCTCACAAGTTCTCCCACATTTCAGAAGCTGCATCAACTGCAATTTTTCGATATCTCCGAGGCCGCCGTTGCCGCAAGGAATCATGTATGAGTCAAGTTCCAATTCGTTCCATGACCGGGTTCGCCCGCCTGACCGGCGTCGCGCCCGGAAACACCACCTTCGCCCTGACGCTGAAAAGCGTCAATCACCGCTATTTGGATTTGCAGTTCTATCTGCCCAACGGCATGGACGCGATCGAGATTCAGTGGCGGAAAGCCATCAAGGAACATGTTGTTCGTGGTCACGTGGAAGTGCGCCTCTCTTTACAACGAGAAACCGCCACCCCCACGCCGCAATACAATCCTGCAACGATCAAGGCCTACATCGATGCCTTTCGCGTCGCCAGCAGCGAGCACAACCTGCGAGGCGTGCAGCCCGACCTGAACGCTGCGCTCTGCCTCCCCGGCGTGTGGTCGATGGAGAACTCTCGCCCGGAAGAGGACGAGCAGTCCGGGATTGAACTGGCCGCCGCGGCCGTGCTGCGGCCCGCACTGGAAAGCTTGAACACCATGCGCTCCCAGGAAGGCCGCGCCCTGGCCGAGGAATTGGAGCAGATCCTCTTGCGACTGCAGGAACATGTAGCAGAGCTTTCCTCCTTGCGCGCCGGCATGCAACAGGCGCAAACGGAGAGGCTCGATCAGAAAATGCGCGAGATGCTCGGCGACACCTTTAATCTGGATCGCGATCGCATCCTGCAAGAAGCCGCGCTGCTGGCCGAACGCAGCGATATTGAAGAAGAGTTGGCACGACTCCGCGCCCATATCGATCAGTTTCTTCGCCTTCTTCAGCAGGGTGGCGAACTGGGAAAGAAACTCGACTTCATGTTGCAGGAAATGACGCGCGAGGCCAACACCACGCTTTCCAAAACTGGAAGCATCGCCCTCCGCAGCTTGCGCATTACCGAGTTGGGCCTGGCCATGAAGTCGGAAATTGAAAAGGCGCGCGAGCAGGTCCAGAATCTCGAGTAATCTGAAAAGAACAACTTCCTTTTCAAGTTCAGGAGACTCCTGCAAGTGGCAGGACTTTTATTCATTCTTTCCGCGCCCTCGGGTTCAGGAAAATCCACGCTGGTCAGCCAACTGCGCTCGATGGTTCCCAACCTAGACTTTTCTGTCTCTTGGACCACGCGCGCGCCACGCGGCTCAGAACAGGAAGGCCGCGAATATCACTTCATCCAGCGTGATGAGTTTCTACGAATGATCGCTGCCGATGAATTCATGGAACATGCCGACGTATTCGGAAACTACTATGGCACAGCGCGCACCGGCCTGGTCGAAGCGGCCGCGCGTGGCAACGACCTATTGCTCGACATCGACGTACAGGGCGCGGCACAGGTCCGGAAAAACATGCCGCAAGCTATTACCATCTTTATCCTCCCCCCCAATCCGGATGTGCTGGAAAGGCGGCTCCGCAATCGCAGCCGCGCCGAAGGCGGGGTGGAGGAATCTGTCGTCCAGAAGCGCCTTGCCACCGCTCGCCACGAGATTGAGAAGTATCACGAATATCGCTACGTGCTCGTCAATGACGTTCTGGAAAGGGCTGCGGAAGAATTGAGCGCCATTGTGATTGCCGAACGCAGTTGTGCGAACCATGCAATCGATGGCAAGCCGCAAAATCCCGAACTTCCACGTTACAGGAAACTTGCCGAGCAATGCCTGTTGCAAAATTCAGCTACCCGCCTGCAGCCCGTGCTAGCGTCTTTCGGTTTATCGCTGTAAGCTGAAGTCAATCAATCGCAGTCTCTGGATCGATTTTGAACCAGCAATCAGTTCCCCCAATTGCCGGAGGTCGCACCATGGAAGAACTTGCAGTCAAAGAAAGTAAGTATCGCGCGGTTCACGTAGCCGCCCGTCGTGCTCGCCAATTACAGAATGGATCGAGCCCGATGGTCCCCAACCGCTCCACCAAAGCCGTCCGCATCGCACAGGACGAATTGCAAGCTGGCCTCATCAGCTACGTTGTTCCCGAAGGCCCGTCGCGCAAAGAATTGGGATTGCCTGCCGGCTATACCCCGATCTTGCACACGTAGGAATGTCTCATAAATAAGCGTTGTCATCCTGAACAGCGCGCAACGTAGTAAGGGACCTCATGTTTGGCCGCCAACCATGAGGTCCTTCGGTTGCCGTGGCTGCCTCAGCACGACGATTCCGAACTTGCGCTTACATTGGCTATCGATCCGCCATGCGTCGCGACCGAGATGCTCCCAAGCGTACCGATCAATGACCCTAGGCCGGGGTACAATCAGACCCATGAAGGTCACGGTCGGCGTTACCGGAGGAATTGCTGCCTATAAGGCAGCGGAACTGGTGCGAGCGTTGCAACAGCAGGCGCTCGATGTGCATGTCGTGATGACAGCGGCAGCGCAGCAATTCGTCTCGCCCTTAACATTCGCCGGCCTCACCGGTCATCGCGTCATCACTGGCCTGTGGGACAGCGACGGCCAGGTCCCCAACGCCAACTCCGCCATTGAACATATTTCCGAGGCGCAGTCGACCGAAGCTCTGATCGTCGCGCCTGCAACCGCGGACATTCTTGCCCGGCTGGCACACGGCATGGCCGACGACTTTCTTACCACTATGGCCCTCGCCACTCCCGCGCCGCTGATTCTTGCGCCCGCCATGAATGTGCAGATGTGGGAGCATCCGGCCACGCAAGCCAATCTCGAAACTCTCCGTCTTCGCGGGGCGACCATCGTCTCCCCGGATAGCGGCTACCTCGCGTGCGGCATGCTCGGCGAAGGTCGCCTGGCGAAGGTTGAGGACCTGGTGCGAACCATTCTGGATGTCCTCCACCGCCGTCACGACATGGCCAGTGAAACCGTTTTGGTCACTGCGGGCGGTACTCGCGAGCCTGTTGACCCGGTTCGTTTCATCGGCAATCGATCCAGCGGAAAAATGGGCTATGCCCTCGCGGAGGCGGCTTTGTATCGCGGCGCTCACGTCATTTTAGTCAGCGCCCCGACGCGTCTCGATCCACCGACCGGCTGCGAGTTTGTTCCCGTGACTACTGCGGAGGAAATGCGGCAAGCCGTCCTGAAACATCTCCCAAGGGCAACGCTGGTGATGAAAGCGGCTGCGGTCGCCGACTACCGGCCACGTCTGCGCGCGGAACAGAAAATCAAGCGCACCGGCCCCATCACCATTGAACTTGAACCGACCGAAGACATATTGGCCGAGATCATCAAACTCCGCCAGCCCGGTACGCTGGTCATAGGATTTGCCGCCGAAACCGAAAACCCCGTCGAACATGCTCGCGGTAAGCTATCTCGCAAAGGCGTGGATGCCATCGTGCTAAACGACGTAACTCGTCCCCATATCGGCTTTGATTCCGATCGCAACGCCGTCACATTTCTGACCGCCAACGCCGCGCAGGAATTGCCGGAGATGCCGAAGCGGTTGCTCGCCGATCGTATCCTCGACGAAGTGCAGCAACTCCGCCGTCCGCGACAAATTGTGGCAGAGATGAACGCAGTTTCCATCCTCGCGAAGCGATAGATTTTTTCACACAGATGTTGAGTGCATGACAACACCTCTTTCTCCGGAACAACGCCTGCAGCTCGCTATCGTGCTCACCTATTGCCGCGAAATGGGTGGCGTTGATTTTTATCGCAGCCAGCACGACATTTCTCCATTGAATGCCGAGCCGCTTCCCTCGTTGCCGGAACAAAACCCAACACCGAATCCCCTCACCCCTGAGCCACTGCCCATCATGCCGCCTAAATCCAGCCTTCTCGTAACCCCCGCAGCCATTGACTTCTCCTCGCCTGCCATCGCACCCCCTGCCCGCGCCGCAGCCCTCGAAGCCATTCGCCAGGACATTGGCGATTGCACCCGCTGCCAGCTCGCTTTTGAAGGCCGCCACAAAATCGTCTTTGGCGATGGCGACCCGAATGCCGAGTTGCTCTTTGTCGGCGAAGGACCCGGCGCGGACGAAGATGAGCAAGGTGTCCCATTTGTCGGGCGCGCCGGGCAGTTGCTGAACAACATGATTCTTGCGATGGGGTTGGATCGCCAGCGCGTCTACATCGCAAACATCGTGAAATGCAGGCCCCCGAAAAATCGCGTACCCGA
>JAJZCA010000285.1 GCA_021798735.1 Acidobacteriota bacterium
GTATCTATCCTGGATGCTTGCAAAGTCGCACTTGATGAATTCGCATCCACTGTTCGGGTCTATATGGGCCACACAGATCAGACGCTTTCTCAGTCCGTCAATGCTCGAACCAAGCTCCGAGATGTGCTTGTTGGCCCGTTCGATCTTGAGGTGGGCACCTTTGCAGATATTCATCCCTAGTTTTTTCTCCGATTCGCGCTATGATAGCGCCATGGTGAACCATGACCGTTGAACAGGTTTCACTGCTCGATTCATCTGACATCAAGGGTATTCTCTTGACCTGTCCTCGGTGTGCAGTATCGGTTCGCATTCTTAAAGACTCGACCATACCGGGCGGATGTTCATCGTGTAACAGTGCATTTTCTGTTGGCTCAAAACATGCTGTGGCTGCTATACAGAGGTTCATCGCCGAGGCATCCCACGAAGCCGTGAATGAAAAAGTCCAAATATGGGTATGAAAACGCCATGAACGAACAGTCAGACAGCGCGGAATACCAGAACTTCACGAACCTCTTGCGCCGGATCGTGTCAGTTCCCCGTGCGGAGATTAAGCGGCGCATGGAAGACGATGAAGCCACAAAGGACTGGACTAAGGAGAACGAACAACCCGAACATCGTCACCGACCTATCGTCTCCCCCGATTCTGTCGCCTCATCCAGAAGCCGCTCTTCCCGCACCTAACTTTACCTACACGCCGTTTCTCCCACCTTGCCGGTCAGTTCTGCATAGGTCAGTCTCTTTCCTGAAATCTGCGATAAAGCCAGCATAAAGCGGTCGTAATCGGTCAGCGGATTGTCTTTAGTTGCGCGGTTGTTATAGCGAAATGCCTGTTCATCGACGTAGCGGTGAAGGTGGAACGGCTCTACAGCAACGTAAGTTCCATTCAATCCACGCTTGAGTAGACTCCAGAAATTCTCTATTCCCTGAGTGTGAACCTGCCCGCGAACATACTCGTTGATATGGGTCACAGTTTCGTGGATGTAATCTTGCGCTGCTAGATTGTCGTACCCAGTCCATCCATCGGTGTATACGGTTGAGCCTTTTTCAATCGCGTTCAAAATCTCTCGTTGCAAAACTTCGCGCTTGGCGTTTGGAATTACTTTGGCGCGAACTTTACGGCTCTCCCTGTCCAGCATTCCCATCACAGGCATTTTCTTGTTGGCATGGGTGCCGTTTTGCATCTTGAGCCGTTGCTTCGCGTGCATGTTCTTTGGCTTGCCGCCGATGAAACACTCATCCACTTCGACTGGGCCACTCTCTGGGCCGCCAAACATCTCCCAGGAGCCATTGGCAAGCGCATAGCGAATCCGATGCAGCATAAACCATGCACTCTTTTGGGTTACTCCCACGTATCGCGCAATCTCATAGCTGGAAATACCGTTCTTACAATTTGCAACCAGCCAGATTCCAATGATCCACTTATCAAGGCTGATAGGTGAATTCTCGAACACAGTGCCAGTTTTGGCGGTAAACTGTTTGCGACAAGCGGCGCACTTCCAGCGCATCTGCTTCGCTAGCCAGTAATGCCGCTGCTCTCCGCAATGAGGACAGATCGGCTCACCGCCGCCCCAGCGCATTTCTTTGATAATGGCGATGCAGTTCTCAGGATCGGCATAGTAGCGGATGGCGTCGGTAAGAGTCTTCGGGTTTTCCATGAGTTTCCCAGTATTGCGCTAGCTCGTGGGTTTGTCAAGTATATTTATGCCATTGCCTGAATCGGGTGATTCAGTATCGTAGTTGGATGGCTGAAGTGCCTGTAGAATGCACGAAAAAGCTCTGGGGAGCTTCTGCAAGTTCATCGCGGCGGCTGCCAGGATGGCGTTGATCGCATTTCCAGCGGTACTGGTAGTGTCAAATACGGCAAAGCGCGTCTGTCGTCCCTTGGCCACCAGCTTGGGCTCGAAGCTGCCCTGCCGGTCGCGCGGCACCTCAATATCGACCTCGCCGAAGTTACCCTTCAACTGTTTGCTGCTGACTCCGTTGCGGCTGTTGCCGCTTAAGCGCCCTTCCGCGGCATGCTTCTCATATCCCAGGTGCGTGGTCAGCTCCGCCTGCAACGCCCGCTCCACGATGGCCCTCGGATAGCCCTCCCTGCTCCCTCGCATGGCCCCATCCTCGCCGCCCGCTATGCGGACACTTCATTTGCTATCTCTACCGGACATATCATGTACTTCTGACACAACCGAAGGTTCCCGCCGCGGCGGGCCACGCACTCTTTATACTAGGTTGCATCATGTCCAATTTCGATCGCCGTGGCGAGTTCGCCCCCGTAGACGAGCAACTGGAGTATTTGCAAAAAGGCACGGCGGAAATTATTCCTCTGCCCGAGCTGCGCACTCGCCTGGAACAATCTCGCGCCACCGGCCGCCCGCTGCGCGTCAAGGCCGGCTTCGATCCCACCGCGCCCGATCTGCACTTGGGCCACACCGTTCTGATTCGCAAGCTGAAGCACTTTCAGGACCTCGGCCACACCGTCATTTTCCTCATCGGCGACTTCACCAGCCTGATCGGCGATCCCACTGGTCGCTCCGTCACTCGCAAGCCGCTCACTCGCGAAGAAATCGACAAGAACTCCCAGACCTACACCGACCAGGTCTTCAAAATTCTCGATCGCGAGAAGACCGAGGTCCGCTACAACTCCGAATGGCTGGGCAAACTTGGTTTTGAAGGCATCATTCGCCTGGCCGCAAAATTCACCGTCTCCCAAATGCTGGAGCGCGACGAATTCCACAAACGCTTCCAGGCCGAACAGCCCATCTCGCTGCACGAAATGCTCTATCCCCTGGCGCAGGGGTACGATTCCGTCATGCTGGACGCCGACGTGGAACTCGGCGGCACCGACCAGCGATTCAACCTGCTCGTCGGTCGCGAACTGCAACGCCAGGCCGGCACCCCGGCGCAGATCGTCCTGATGATGCCGATCATCGAAGGACTGGACGGCGTGCAGAAAATGTCGAAGTCCCTCGGCAACGCCATCGGTGTTCATGAGCCGCCGCAGGAAATGTACGGCAAGCTGATGTCCATCTCCGACGAATTGATGTGGCGTTACTGGACGCTGCTCACCGACCTGCGCCCGCACGAAATCGACGCGATGAAGAACGATGTCGCCAGCGGTACGCTGCATCCCATGGAAGCCAAAAAACGCCTCGCCCGCACCATCACCGCGGATTTTCATTCCCAGGCCGCCGCCCTGCGAGCCGATGAGGATTGGGCGAAGCTGCACCAAGATAAAGAAATGCCAGAGAGTGTGGAGCGCGTGAAGCTAATGCGCACTGTGCCGTTCATTTCAGTATCGAAATTGATCTTCGATTGCGGGCTAGCGGAATCGCGGACAGACGCGGACAGAAAGGTAAAACAGGGCGCGGTGAAGATTAACGGTGAAACATACAAGGAGCATTCTTGGATGCTTGGCGACGGGCGTATAGAACTCGAAATCCGCGTCGGCAAGCGCGCCAAAATTGCCATCATCGAATAACCTGCCGAATAAAATGACGAGTCATTCTGGACGAAGCGCAGCGAAGTGAAGAATCCAGAAGGTGATCGCGTGCGGCATCCCCGCCTTGTATCAGGGCACGGCTTCAGTCGTGCTCTGGAGTTTCTACATTTGCCTGGACGATTGTACGCTGAGGCATCTGGGTAAATAGGTCTGGCAATAGATTATTATGTTGACCGACCGACGCAACTAGATTACAGTATTTCTGAGCTTATGCTCAGGAGTCCTGCGTGAATGATGACATCAAGGACACCGTCCTGTCCGCATTTGAAGCCTCATTGGAAGCACAGCTACGCGCCATCCGCCGACTTCGTCAGGGGCAGGCCGAGCAGGCCCAAGCACGCACGAAGAAAGGTCGGTCGCAAGTAGACATGGCATATGACATACTCAGGAAGGCGCGCACCCCGCTGCATGTCTCGGAGATCATCGACCGGATCCAGACCCGGTTTGGCATAGCCGTCGATCGTGAGAGCCTGGTTTCCTCTCTCAGCAAAAAGGTGGCCCGTCAGGACCGCTTCCTGCGCCCGGAAAAGAACACTTTCTCGCTGCGGCCCGAAGCCCGATGAAACTACTGGCGGCGTTTCTGTCCATCGTCGAAGACTGGCAGGGAGTTTTTCGCAGCAACGCACCTATCGGCGCGCGGTGCGACAAGCGCTCGGTTCGCCGATTTGTTTGGGCCGACGTTGTCTATCGCGGATCATCTGGAGCAACGGTGACCAACCCCGTAGCTGGAGCGCGGAGTATTTTCTCCACTCCCGCTGCAAATGGGAACCGCAGAAGTTATTCCAACCGATTCTCAGGCGCGCTTTAGTCCATTGCCCACAACGACCGGTCGGCGTGGCCATCGATGACACCAAGTTGCGGAAGACAGGCCGCTCGATTCAACAAGCGTTCTATCGGCGTGACCCGCTATCCCCGCCCTTTCATGTCAACCTCGTGCTGGACCTGCGCTTTCTCCATGCCTCTCTGTTGCTGCCGCTGCATCGTAAGGCCCATGTCGGGACCCGTGCCTTGCCGATTCGCTTTCAAGCGGTCTCCCGGGTCAAGCGTCCCGGCAAAAAGGCCAGCCAAGAGGAACTGAAGCAATATAAGGCTGCGGTGAAACTGGAAAATCTTTCCCCCAGTTTCGTCCAGATGGGCAAGCAACTGCGAGAGGCGTTGGATCTGGCCGGAGGGCTCGACAAGATACTGGTCGCGGTGACCGATGTCGGGTTATGCTCCATCTCCTTCGGCATGCTGGAAAGCGAACTGGAGGATGATCTGGCGACACGTTTTTCCTGCGCGGATATCAGCTGGGATCAGTCGAGTCTTGGATCCCTTGTGCAACAGGTCTTGTCGCATCTGACGGAG
>JAJZCA010000286.1 GCA_021798735.1 Acidobacteriota bacterium
GGGATCAAAGGGTGTTGAATTTTTTGCTCATCGGCGTGCGTAAATTCGGTAGACAGCGCTGGGTGCAGATCCAGAATCAACCGGGAAGGGTTGGATAAGACAAAAGAAGTAAAGCTCACAGGATGTTTCAGTTGCAGCACCAGTGTCGCCTGATTCTGGGTCAGCATACTCACGCGTATGGAACGGAGATTGTCATCCTGCGATGCGGCAATCGTATGATCTAGCAGCGTTTTGGCGGCGCCAGCGCCAAAAAAAACAATCGTGATCTGGCGGCCTTGCAGGTCGGAGTAGGTGTGGTAGGGGGCGGCATCGGTGAGGTCGATGGCCAGGCGCGTTGAGCCGTTTTCCGCCCAGTAGCGGACATCCTGAAGAATAGTTGCCGAGGGCAACGAGTTTGTCAAAGTAGTTGCCGAGGGCAACGAGTTTGTTCGCCTCATTTCTGGTGCATTGGCGGGTGGATTTTCCTCGCTCAGGTCACTCGACGGGACACGATTTTTTGCAATTTGGAGTGGTTTTGTTTCAGCGATGGACGCTTCAGTCGGGCGTGCTCTCGTCGGGCGCTCCATACGGGCGTGGGAAGCGGATGCTTTCGCTGTAGATTCCCCATGCAGACCGGCCCTGGCCTGCTGGGCAAGCGAATCGTGCGGATACTCGGCTAGAAAAATACGATAACTCTTCATTGCGGCAGCCCGATCATGCAGATCGCGTTGTTGAATCCGGGCTTCTTCGAAAAGCGCCCGCTGCCGCAGTGAACTGGTGGGATATTGACGGCGCAAAAACTCCCACTGGGCCAAGGCGTCGTGCAAAAGCTTCGCATCATGAAAGCAGCGGCCTTCGCTCGCCAGCAGATCGGCCACGGCGGCAATGCTGCGGGCAGCGTCCGGCGAGGCGGGGTCACTGTGATAGACGGTGCGATAGGCGTCGAGCGCGCGTTGATACTGCGAACGAGTTCTCTCGGTCGCCGGGATGGCTTCCAGATGACGTTGGATTGCGGCGGCGCGGACGTAGTCGATCACGCTCTGCCGATGCGAGGCGGAGGCCTGCATCGGCGAAAGGAAGAACAGGAACATCCCCAAGCCCAGCAACGCGAGGCATGCGACCGCGTCGTGGCGGGAACGGAGCCGATGGCAGAAGAGAAGAGGCACGCGTCTCAATTGCAGACGAACGCGCCAGAGCACCTACAGTATAGATTTTCTTCTGGGCGAAGCAAAGGAAAAAACCACTCTGAGGTAACTGCGGACACCAAGGTTACGAACGCCGCGGCGCTACCGATTTGGATGCTGGAAATAACGGGCATATTCCCGATCCAACGCCTTGCCGATCTACGCAACCGCGATCCGCGAGCCTATCCTAAGAAACTGCCGACGATCGCAGGCGCGCTGCGCAGGGCTGCATCGAGCTGGCTGGCGTCTTTGCCGCCCGCCTCGGCCATGTCAGGCCGTCCGCCGCCGGAGCCGCCAACCATTTTGGCCAGTTGCGCGACAACCTTGCCGGCCTGCACGCGGCTGGTCAAATCTTTGGTGACGCCAACGATCAGCGCCACCTTGCCGTCTTCCTGAACGCCGCCAAGAACGACGACGCCTGAACCTAGCTTGCCGCGCAGATTGTCCACCAGCGTGCGGACCTGTCCGCGATCGAGGGCGTCCACACGTTGCGCCAGCACTTTCACGCCGGAGACCTCGACAGCTTCCGCGGCTGCGTTGCTGACCCTGCCGGCGGCGGACTTCATCCGCGCTTCATCGAGTTCGCGCCGCAGGCGCTTCAGTTCCTCTTCCTGCGCGGCGATCTTGTTGCGCAGCGCGTCGGCTGGGGTGTGCGCGTCGGCCTTGCCAGTCACCTGCTCGGCCACCTTGGCGACGGCGAAGCCACGCCGAAATTCCTCCAGCGCGCCGGTCCCGGTGACGGCCTCAATGCGGCGCACGCCGGAGGAGACGCTGTTTTCCGCGAGCAGCTTGACCAAGCCAATTTCTCCGGTAGCGGCAGCGTGGGTGCCTCCGCAGAGTTCGGTGGAGAAGTCGCCGATCTTGACCACGCGCACTTTGTCGCCATACTTTTCGCCGAAGAGCGCCATCGCGTGGTACTCGTTCACCGCAACATCGATGGGAACATCCTCGATGGTTTCGACGCGGGTGTTGGCGAGAACATTCTTGTTGATGAGGTCTTCGATGTCCTGCAACTCTTCGTCGGCAACGGCGGTGAAGTGGGAAAAGTCGAAACGCAGATGTTGCGGATCGTTGAGTGAGCCAGCCTGCTTGACGTGCGTGCCCAGAGTTTCGCGCAGCGCCGCGTGCAGCAGGTGCGTGCCGGTGTGGTTGCGCACGGTTGCGGAACGAAACGCCGGATCGACGACGGTGTTGAGCCTGGCTCCTATATAGATAGGCTGTTTTGCGATGACCTTGTGGGCGAAGATGCCTTGCACCGGCTTGGCGCAGCCGAGGACATCCGCCACGACGACGTTCCCATCCTCGGAATAGAGCCAGCCGTGGTCGCCGACCTGACCGCCTGAGTCGGCGTAGAAGCTGGTATGGTCGAGCACGACTTCCGCGCTCTCGCCCGCCTTGATTTCCTGCACGCCGAGACCGTCTTTCACGAGCGCGAGCACTTCGCATTGCGTGGATTCGAGTTGGCGATAGCCTTCGAAGATTGTCTTCGGCAGTTCGCGATAGATAGGGCTGGCGGTGGCTTTCGATCCACCCTTCCACGAGGCGCGCGCGCGGGCTTGTTCTTCGGCGCGAGCTTTCTCAAAGCCCGGAAGGTCGAAGTCGATGCCAGCATCGCGTGCCGCATCGACCATAAAGTCGAGCGGCAGTCCGTAGGTTTCGTAGAGGTGAAAGGCACGCGGGCCTGTCAACTGCGGAGTTGCTTCCACTGCGTTTTGATAGCCATCTTCGAACCGCACCAACGCTTCGGCACCTAGATAGCCGAGCACAAGCTGCTTGTAAATGCTGATGTTCCTCTGGTGGCTCTTGAAGAAGGAGCCGGCCTGATAAAGTTCCATGCGAACTTTGTCCTGGAGCTCCTGCCCTTTGCCTTTTACGGCATCCGAGATCGCTTTCGCATATTTCTCAGTCACTAAATATGGAGCAGCATCAGCTTCGGCTTTCGCAAGATCCAGCTGATCATCAAGCTCTCCCAAACCAATCCGCAGAACCCGGTCAAACTGCCGCTCCTCCGCTTCAACCACTTTTGCGACGCGGTCGGCGGATTCCTTTAGTTCGGGGTAGGCGGCGGCCATTTCATCGCGGACGGCGAAGACCATCTGGTACATGAAGGGTTTTTCTTGTCCAAGCAGGTGCCCATGCCGAATCCCGCGGCGAAGAATTTTGCGCAGCACGTAGCCGCGACCTTCGTTGGCAGGATGTACGCCGTCCGAAATAAGAAATGTTGCCGCACGGGCGTGGTCGGCGATGATGCGGAGCGAAGCATTGTTAACTAAAGCTTGATCGATCCGAGTTTGACTCTCAGCTTCTTCTTGCTCTGTCTGCGGTGCGATGAGCGGATAGTATTGGCCACCACAAGAAGAAGCAGGTCCCTCCACTTCGTCCGCCGCGGCGGACTCCGGTCGGGATGACAGCTTTTGCGTGAATGCAAGTTGTGCGGCCCGAGTTATCAACGGTGTGAATAAATCTGTCTCGAAGTTCGACACCTTGCCTTGCAGTACGGCGGCGAGGCGCTCCAAGCCCGCGCCGGTATCGACGCAGGGTTTTGGCAGCGGCGTGAGAACTCCGTCGGCGCTGCGGTCGAACTGCATGAAGACCAGGTTCCAGATTTCGACGTAGCGGGCTTCGTCTTCGCCGAAAGGCAAATCTTTCTCTGGCGTTTCGGATGCGGCCTGTCCCATGTCGTAATAGATTTCGCTACATGGGCCGCAGGGGCCGGTGTCGCCCATCTGCCAGAAATTGTCCTTCATGCCTAGCTCGAAAATGCGATCTTTCGCCACGCCGACATCGAGCCAGAACTGATACGCCTCGTCGTCGCGGGCAACGCCATGTTCTCCCTTGAAGATGGTCACGTAGAGCTTGTCTTTATCCAGCGCAAACCAGTCCGGCGACGTGACCAGTTCCCAGGCATAGGCGATGGCCTCTTTTTTGAAGTAGTCGCCAAAGCTGAAGTTGCCGAGCATCTCAAAGAACGTGTGGTGGCGGCGCGTGAAGCCGACGTTTTCCAGATCGTTGTGCTTGCCGCCAGCGCGGACGCATTTTTGCGCGGTGGTGGCGCGGGAGTAGGGCCGCTTTTCCAACCCGAGAAAAACGTCTTTGAACTGGTTCATGCCGGCGTTGGTGAACAGCAGGGTGGGGTCATTGTGCGGGACCAGCGAAGAGGAGTGGACGCGGGTATGGCCTTTGCTCTCAAAAAAGGCAAGGAACATCTCGCGAATATCGGAACCGGACTTATAACTGGGCGAACTTTGCATACTCTTTAAGTTTAGCAATGCCGCGCTTCCCACATCTCCCCGCAAACAACGCGGGTAGATATGGGGCACCCAGATTCTCTTGGTTCGCGGGAAACCAGGTCCCTCCACTGCGATCGCGTCCAGCGATTATTCCGGGGCGTCGAGATCGATTTCGGCGACGGCTTCGAGGGTGGAGTCTTCCACGTTCCAGGCTTTCAGGAGAGGGAAGATGGTGCCCATGGAGAAGCCGGCACGCACCAGGCTTCGAACGATGCGCGCGGTTTCCTTCTCATTGGTGGGCTTGCGGAGGCGTTTGCGCTGAATGTAGCGCCGGGCGAGGTCGGCTTCCGGCAGGTCAGAGTAGGCTGCGTCGAGCGTTTTGCCGATGACCTGCTCGTGGATCCCGCGCTGGATCAGGTCCTGCTGCACGCGGCGGCGGCCGAAGC
>JAJZCA010000287.1 GCA_021798735.1 Acidobacteriota bacterium
TTTCCCCCATTGCGCAAAATTCCCCACTGCTGCCTCCCGTAGGAGTCTGGACCGTGTTTCAGTTCCAGTGTGTCCGTGCGCCCTCTCAGGCCGGATACAGATCATCGTCTTGGTGGGCCATTACCCCGCCAACTAACTAATCTGCCGCGAACTCCTCTCCAAGCGCATTGCTGCTTTGACTCGTAAGTGTTATGCGGTATTAGCTAAGATTTCTCTCAGTTATTCCCCACTCGGAGGTAGATAATTCACGTGTTACTCACCCGTGCGCCACTTTACTCAGAGCCGAAGCCCCTTTCTCGTGCGACTTGCATGTGTTAGGCACGCCGCCAGCGTTGATTCTGAGCCAGGATCAAACTCTCGTTTAATCTTGGTTTGCTCTCCCCTGCCAGGACGGAGGTCCGCAGGATCGAGCGCCTCCGCTCGCTCGAAAAGGAGCGGAGGTTAATTCGTGTGAGAATGACACAACCAAACTTCAAGTCATCTCACGACTGGCACGTTCAACTATGTTGTCAAAGATCCTGACTGCTCTCGCCTAAGCGGGCAGTTTTGGATCAAGGACCAACGTTGGGCTTAGCCTCAACTTTGTGTCCTCGAACTTGATTGCGCTGTTGGATCTGACCGCAGTCCGGGGTCGCTCTCTACGAGAATTTTGTTCACCGGATCCGCTGCAGTATTTTGCGCGAACTTTCTAAGAGTATCGAATGTTTCGATGTTCTGTCAAGCTATTTTTTAGCTTGCCGATTTTTATCGCAACGCCAGCGCAGGATATGAATCCTATCGATAGCGTTCTTTCTCGCAGGCCTAAGAAAAGCTTCAAAAAGCGTCTCATCGATCCCGCAATTGCGGCTGCAACAGCGCAAATTATCAAATACCCACTGCGCCTCATAATGAGGTCGCGAAGCACTAAGCTTCATTTTCCATCGGCTCTACGCCTCAGGAACCTTCTGCAGTAACTTGGGCTTGGTACGGATGGCTCTCGGAGCTCTTATACCGCGTTCAAACGCTTGGACTGCGCTCCGACTTGCCATATAAGCCACAGAGTTTTACTCCGTTAGGCCAAGGCGCGAAGCTCATGACTACTTTCCAATCGTACCGCATCTTTTCGTGATGCGCAACTCTCGGACTTGATTGCCGCTCCATGTTTCCCTTGCGACTTTTTGAGAGTATCAAGACACCCGACAGGATGCAACCCCGCGCGGCGACAAAGCCCTGTGGAACACGGTGGAAATTCAGGAAAAGGGGGGAGTTTGATCCGGCGATGGTCCTAATCGAGATCCCGCCCTGGTCCCGGGTCGGATAGAATGCGCTTGCATGGAACCCACCGAGATGAACAAGTTCTCCGAAGAGATGCATGAAGCCCGCGAGGCAGGTATGCGCAATATCTCCCTTGCCATCAGCGTCCTGGCGGTACTGGTCGCCATGGTAACCGTCCTCGGCCATCGCACTCACACCCAGGCAGTCCTGTTGCAGACTCGGTCGGCAGACCAGTGGAACCTGTACCAGGCGAAAAAGATACGCCAGGTGCAGTTCAGCACGGCTATGGATCTGCTGGCGTTACAGCCCACCACCGATAGGGCCGGCGCCGATCAAAAGATTGAGGAATACCGTGCGCATTTGAAGAAATGGGCCGGGCAGCTTGTCGATGAGCAGCGCGAGGCACGAGATCTGGAACTACAAGTCGATCGTGCCGAGCGTCGCGCCGACCGTTATGACCTCGGTGAGGCTCTGCTGGAGATCGCTGTTGTGCTCTGCTCCATTACGCTCCTGACCCGCCAGCAGATCTACTTCGTCTTCGGCCTGTTGCTGGCATTCGTCGGATTGCTGGCCGGGGGCTCGGCGCTATGGATCCACTGACGGGATCTCGTCCTCGAGCATGGCTTCCATCAATCGATGAACCACGCTACATCAGGATCCCGGCGGCCACCCTACGTGCAGGCACCTGCAACTCCTACCTTGCGGCGAACATGGCTACTACATCGCGAAGGCTACGCGTTCAAGCTCGTGTTGGATATACTCCACCGTGCAACCCGGAACCTCAATGCGCGTAGCGGCCGCTCGAGCGTCCTGGTGCGAGACGCCATATCCACGACCACTGAGGAAACTCGCCACAATCTCAGCCGCCTGGAACGAGTCAACACTGGATTGCAGTAGTTCGCTGCGCAGCCTCATCAGATCGGTTGCCGTAAATTGCTCGACGCGGTTCGGGTTGTCCTCTGCATAGTTCATCTGGCAACCTCCAAGGGCCGACGAGAGCAACCAGCTCGGCCATGTGTTGTTTGAACATATATGCGCGCGAGAAGTTGCTACCCGAAGAGGGATTTCTTTCCTCGGATCATCCCTTCAACAGCCCTCCGATCCCAGCCCAGCCGGAAGCGAAACGCCACTCTTCCACCTGGGAGTCCCACAGGCAGAAGAATGGCTCGAAGCACCTCGCCGTTATTCGGCGTTCGCCAGGATCAGGTCCCCATCTCATCCTCGGGCAGGCACGATATCCTGTTGACATGGCTTCTACGATCACAAACAACGTTCCGCGGGTCCTTGATGGAATAGCGATTGCCGCGCAGATCAAATCTGAACTCGCCGAGCAGGTGGCATCGGCTCGCCGCCTGGGTCCAGCTCCTGGCCTGGCGGTCATCCTGGTGGGCGAGGTGCCTGCCTCACAAATCTATGTACGCAGCAAGGTGAAGACCTGTGGTGAGCTGGGAATTTACTCTGAGTTGCATACACCCTCGGCGAACGCAACCACCGAGGAACTGCTAGATCTGGTGGCCTCTCTCAACTCCCGGGACGAAATTGACGGCATCCTGATTCAGCTTCCCCTGCCGCAGCATGTGGACACCACCCGTCTGCTCGAAGCCATCGCTCCGCAAAAGGACGTCGATGGCTTCCACCCCATCAATGCCGGGAGATTGCTGAACGGATCCCCCGTGGAGAAGGTACTGGCGCCCTGCACGCCGGCCGGCATCATGGAGATCCTGCGCCGCAGTGGGATCTCCGTGCGCGGCAAGCGGGCAGTAGTGATCGGGCGCTCGAACATCGTTGGTAAACCACTGGCCGTCATGCTCGTGAACGCCTCCGCAACCGTTACCGTCTGCCATTCGCAAACAACGGATCTGGCCGCCGTCGCTCGCGAGGCTGACATTCTGGTAGCGGCCATCGGTCGACCGGGATTTGTGACCCCGGAGATGGTTCGCCCGGGGGCTACCATCATCGATGTCGGGATCAACCGCATCGCAACCACGGAAGATCTGGAGCGATTCTTCCCCGACGATCAGGCGCGCCACGCCAGTTTTGCAAAGCGTGGATCGACATTGGTTGGGGATGTTCATCCCGCAGCGTTCGCCGTCTCCGCAGCCTATACGCCGGTTCCCGGCGGGGTAGGTGCTCTGACCATTGCGATGCTGATGGCGAACACAGTAAAGGCCGCACGGTTGCGGCGGGGTTGATCACGGATGCTACGTGTAGGTCTTACCGGTGATCTCGGCAGCGGGAAGTCAACGGTGGCGCGCATGCTCTCCGAACGTGGCGCCATCGTTCTTTCCTCCGATGAGATGGGCCGCGCACTGATGCAGCCGGGACAGCGCCCCTTTGCGGAGATCGTCGCGATTTTTGGCCATGAAGTCCTCGCCGCCGACGGAATGCTCGATCGCAAGCGACTGGCGGAACTGGCCTTCGACGCACAACGGCCGCGCGTCAACGAACTGAATGCAATCATTCATCCGGCGGTGATTGAGGCCCAGGCGGCAAAGATGGCTGAACTGGCCAAAACCACACCCCATGCTATCGCTGTGGTCGAATCCGCACTGATCTTTTCCTCCCAGCACCTTTCACCTGGCGGCTGGCGAGGCCGGTTTGACCATGTTCTGGTGGTGACCGCTCCTGATGAAGTGAAGATTGAGCGCTTCGTCGATCGGATTGCCGCCGACCGAGCGCTCTCCCCCCAAGAGCGCTCGGCTCTGACCCTCGACGCCCGGCGGAGATTGCAGGTACAGCACCTGACCGACTACCCGAGCGATTGCATCGTGTTGCACAACCAGGGCGACGTGGAGAATCTGGAGTTGCAGGTCGATGTGGTCTGGAAGCAACTGCAGGAGTTGGAAAGGACCAACGCACGGCAGCAGCGCTAAGGCAGTTTCGGTGTAGGTGTAGAGGGCGACTCGACTTCGATGGGCGTTTTCCCCCAATGAAAACGCTACCGCAAACCCGCTTCGGGATACGCATCAACACCGAAAATGCCATAGACCATCTTCAGGGTCGCTGTCGCCGCACAGCAGGGCTACCTGAAGCATCTTCCCAATATCTGGGGTCCATTGGCTTGCACCTCTGCCAGGGTAGACGGAAAGGCACCGTCTTAAGCCCCCCCAGGACACTCAACAACAGGGGGAACGGGTTATAGCGTCAGAATCCGCGGGCCGTTCTTTGTAATAGCTACCGTGTGCTCAAAGTGAGCGCTGATACTGCCATCAACGGTCAGCGCGGTCCATCCGTCCTCCAGGACCTTCACCTTCTCCGATCCGATATTAATCATCGGCTCAATGGCGAGGACCATTCCAGCCTTGAGCCTGGGGCCCTTCCCCTCCGCGCCATAGTTGGGAACCTGCGGATCCTCATGCATGTTCTTGCCGATCCCGTGGCCCACAAACTCCCGCACCACACCGTAACCCTCGGCCTCACACATCACCTGCACCGCGTGGGAGAAATCGAAGAGCCGTCCCCCAACCACCGCTCGCTCAATCGCAGCATACAGGGAAGCCTCCGTCACCCGAAGCAGCTTTTCCACCTCCGGTGAGATCTTCCCAACCGGATGGGTTACCGCTGCGTCTGA
>JAJZCA010000288.1 GCA_021798735.1 Acidobacteriota bacterium
TTTGATTCGATTTTCTCGATACCGTAGACGGCGGCAATCTTTCGCTGCAGGTACATCCGTTGACTTCTTTTATCCAGGAAAAATTCGGCATTCCGTATACGCAGGATGAGAGCTATTACCTGCTGGATGCGGAGCCGGACGCGGTGGTGTACCTGGGGCTGAAGGAGGGGATCGATCGGGCGCAGATGGAGCAGGATTTGCGTGTGGCGCAGACCGGAGAGCGTTCGTTTCCGGCCGAGAAGTACGTCAATACGTGGCCGGTGGAAAGGCATTCGCATGTGTCGATTCCGGCGGGAACCATTCACTGTTCCGGACGGAACGGGATGGTGCTGGAGATCAGCGCGACGCCGTATATTTTTACGTTCAAGCTGTGGGACTGGGACCGGCTGGACCTGGACGGAAAACCTCGACCGATCCATCTGGATTACGGGCTTGCAAATATCCAGTGGGAGCGGACGACGGAGTGGGTGCGGGCAAACCTGGTGAATCCGGTGCAGCCGATTGCCAGCGGGCCGGGGTGGCGCGAAGAGTCGACGGGGCTGTACAAGACGGAGTTCATCGAGACACGGCGGCACTGGTTTACCGCGCCGGTGGAGCACGATACGCAGGGGAATCTAAACGTCTTGAATCTGGTGGAGGGCGAACAGGCTGTTGTGGAAAGTCCGACGCAGGCGTTCGAGCCGTTCGTGGTGCATTATGCGGAGACGTTTATCGTTCCGGCAGCGGTGGGGAAATATCGTATTTCGCCAGTGGGAGAAGCGGGTTCACCGTTGGCGACGATCAAAGCGTATGTGCGGGCTTCGGAAGGATGAGTCAGGGTCCATCGCGAAGGCCGCAGTTCACCCCGGGACTTTCTCTACTTCAGCCGGGTACCGGTCGGGTCGCCGCAGCGACCAGGGATGGCATTTTTGTGTATCAAGCGGGAATCGCGTTGGCGTCGGAAACCACATCGGTGAGCGAAGGAATTGCGCCCAGCAATCCAGCGTGATTGCCTAAAGCGGCCGGCAGAATCCTGACAGGTCCGCTGGGGATCCAGGAATATTTGCTGGCATAGTCGCGGATGTAGGGCAGGATGATATCGCCACTGCGCATGACGCCGCCGCCAAAGACGACAAGCTCCGGGCCGTAGGCGTGGATAAGTCCTACGGTTCCGCAGGCCCATACGTGCAGGCAGCGATCACGCACGCCGATGGCGACGGGATCTCCTTCGCGGGCAAACTGGAACAGAGCGCGGAAATCGATGCGATCGAGGGTGGCGAGACGACTCTTTTCGAAACCGGGCCACTCTCGGGCGATCAATGGCAGGGCCCATCCGGAGGCTTCCGCCTCCATACAGCCAAAGCCTCCGCAAGTACATTTTCTGCCGGTAAAGAGGGCGGGAATGTGGCCGCCGAGGCAGCCGCCCTGCACCTGTTTGGTGCGGTAGACTTTGCCGCCGGCCATGGCGGCTCCGCCAATGCCGGTGCCGAGCGTGATCATCACAACATCGTCCGAACCCTTTGCTGCGCCGGCGTACCATTCGCCCAGCAGGGCCATGCGGGCGTCGTTTTCCAGGGCGAAGGGAAGGCCAAATTCCTCGCGGCTCCAGGCAGGAAGATCGATTCCGGGGGAATCCTCGAATTTGCCGTTGGTGGAGAGCACGCGTCCGGTGGCTCGATCGACCATGGCAGCGCAGCCCATGGCCACGCCGATGCAGTCTTCGACGGGGATGCGCAGCTCCGCAAGCATATCGTAGACGATGGTTTTGAAGATGGGGAGGAGGGGGAGGAGTTCCCCGCCGGCGTCGACAGAAATTTCCTGCGACATGAGGATGGTCGTATCTTCCACCACCGCAAGGCTGACGTGTGAGCCGCCCAGATCAAGGGAAATGGCTTTCATAGTGTACCTGAAGTGATGAGTCGAAAGTTCGTTGCAATCAACCTCAGCGTATGTTCCGCTGCAGGCCGAAGAAAACACAGGTTCCTCCACTTTGGTCGCGTCGCCCAGGCGACCGACCTCCGGTCGGAATGACAAATTTATGTGGTGCAATTCAAGAAGCTAGCGGCGAAATTGCTCAAAAACCCAGAACATTTAGAATACTTGAAATTGAGAGCAGCGAAGTGGGCAGAAGGTGACATGAGGGGACGTTTTCCGTGCCGGAAGTTTCATTTGTCCGATATACAAAGAAAAATGCCGGGAATCCGCGGGAATTCCAGGCAAGGCTGCAGCGGCGCCGTTAGACCGGATTTACAGATTCCGCAGTTGAAGGAGAGTTGGTCATTCTTCGCTACGCTCAGACGGATCTTCCTGCGGGAAGTGAGTGCCTGACTACATCGTCGGCAGGTGGACACGCAGTGCAACCAGAATTTCCTGCCGGCTCTGGTCGGGCAGGGGCAGTTTGGTCACGATGAGGATTCCGGAAGCCGTGGTAGAACGAGTACACTGCCGGCTCACCAAGCACCGATAACGCGCTGGATTCAACGCGACCATAAATGTACGTCGTCATCGGGATTCTCTGTCGTCCGGGAGCGAAACGGCATGGTTGCATCACACTGAGGACTGAAGGGCACACTCCGGATCAGTGCGGCAACATCTGCATGGAGTGGGATCACTGCATCTACACCCGTCTTCTACCCGTCTTCTTTCGCTGATACCGGTAGACCGAAATCGTGCGATCACCGAATGTCTCATCCGCGATTCTCTCCGGTTCATGCAGCACTGCATCAACCAGGTCGCAGCCAACATTCAACAGCAATGTGAGGTATGCCGTCAGTCACTCAACGTAGACTTGTTTCTCTCGTACATCAATGGAAGCAGGAATCGTATCCTTGACAGTCGCCATGAGTGCCTTCACCTGATCCTCGGTGCAGGTACCCTGCACATGATCATTCGACGGCGGGTCCGCCTTGATTGCCAGGATGGGATTCTCCTTGAGCACTTTGAGCATCGTCCAATACGCAAAGGCGCTGCGGAGAATGCCCCAACGTTGCGATCAGGACGCAAGCCGCGTCCACTCGTGGGAGGAACACCACCGTCATGCCGCTACTCGTGATTATTTTGTGTGCAGCATGACATTGTCCGATATAAACCATTTATTATCAATGCTTAGGTACGTTCACTTAAGTAGTTCTGTCTTTCCACTCTTCATACCAGGCCATCTGAATGGCTTCAAGCTTGGCCTCGTTCGACTTTTGCGGATCGTCGGTGAAGCCTGGCAATTCCGTCACGAACCGATGTAGCTCAGTAAATCGCACGGTCAATGGGTCCGTCTCAGGATATTTCTCCTGTAGCTGGATTCCAATTTCTTCCGCGTCATTCCAGGAAATCTGTGGCACAGTACACTCCCTTGTGGCCTGACAAATATTATGTCAGGAATTCGCTGGCACTTGCTTCTCTTCCGCAAGCGACAACGGCTTGCCTTCGGATACGTAATTGCGGTTCCACTTGGGAATTTCCACGACGTAGTTGCCCGGGCCGGTGATGATGGCCTGGCAGCCCAGGCGGGAGTTCAACTGCACATCCGCTGCTGTCTCCATGCGATCCAGTTCATCGTCATCCGGCTCGCTGATTCCAGATGCACCCTCTTTGACCCATAGATGACAAGTGGTGCAAGCACAGGCGCCGCCGCAGGCGTGGTCGAGGAAGATGCCATAATTTTCCGCCACGTCGAGAAACGACATCGGCTTGCCGTGGTGATCGTACGGCATGGTCCCATATTTAAATTCCACCGTGCGACCTTCGGGAAGAAAGGTGACGCGAACCATTCCCGCTGCGGGCGGTTGCGTTAGATCAATTGGCTTCTCGGTTTCAAGACTGGTCGTGTGTGCCATAGCCTGCTCTCACTTATTTTGAACTTCGGGTTCTTTTGGCGCAGTTTCAAATTCAGCAGCGGCCATAGGATGATGCGCGGTCGGGCCTTCGCCCATTCGCAGGCCAGCGGCATCCATGGTCTTGCCCTTCATCACGGAGCCGACCGCCACGTCCATCTGCAACTCTGCGAAATTTCTCGTCGCCTGATCCAAGGCATCGATGGCACTGCGAATCGCATGATAGTCGTTGCCGCATCGGGCTTCTTCCAGGGTGGTGCGCGTTCTGTGGATGCGAGCGACTTCGTCGGCCTGCAGCAGCTTCCATGCGGGGCTTGACGGGGCTTTTTCCACCGCGATCAGGATTGTCTCAGCCTCGCTCTTGGCTTCAATCAACTGCCGCTCGCGGAAATCTTCCTCGGCATGATCGAAGGAATCCAGGATCATGGTCTCAACCTGCTCGTCCGTCAACCCATAGGTGGGCTTTACTTCAATTTCCGCCTGCTTGCCGCTGCGCTGCTCTAGTGCTGTGACCCGCAGAATACCGTTGGCATCGATCAGGAACTTCACCTCGATCCGCGGCATTCCGGCTGCCATTGGCGGAATCCCCTTCAGGTCGAAGCGGGCGAGCGATCGGCAATCCTTCGCCATCTCGCGCTCGCCTTGCAGCACGTGGATGGCTACATTCGTCTGACCGTCGATGCCGGTTGTGAAGTGCTCCGTAGCCGACGCGGGAATGGTGGAGTTGCGCTGAATGATGCGCGCCACAACGCCGCCAAGCGCCTCAATACCAAGCGACAACGGTGTCACGTCCAGCAGCAGCATGTCTTCAGTGGCGGTGGAGTCCCCGGCGAGAATGTTGGCCTGCACCGCAGCTCCCAAGGCAACCACTTCGTCGGGATTCATTTCAGCATGAGGCTTTTTCCCGCGCGCGGCCAACTCAAAAACGTCTTCGACCAGTTTGCGGACAAGAGGAATCCGGGTCGATCCTCCGACTAAAACCACTTCGCCGATTTCTTGGATTTTGATGC
>JAJZCA010000289.1 GCA_021798735.1 Acidobacteriota bacterium
GGCGTGTTGAAACGCCGCCTTCACTGCCTTCTGCGTGATCTCGTTAAACGTGACCCGCTGAATCGTCGCCTTGTTGCGAAGCTGCGGCTTCAACTGCATCTCTAGATGCCACGCAATGGCCTCGCCTTCGCGGTCGGGATCGGGCGCCAGGTACACCGCATCCGCGCTCGCCGCCAGCTTCTTCAGCCGATCGACAACCTTCTCTTTGCCGGGCATCACAATCAGCTCCGGCTCAAACGTGCCACGTTCCAGTTCCACGCCAATCTTGCTTTTCGGCAGGTCCATAATGTGGCCAAGCGATGCCTCCACGATGAACTCTTTACCGAGATATTTGTTGATCGTCTTCGCCTTCGCAGGAGATTCGACGATGACCAATGACTTTGCCATGCAGTTACGCTTTCCTTTTCACGTACAAACTTGCTTTGCGGGTTGTTCAAGTGACGCGTTCATCGAAATTAGGTAACAAGTGCGAAACTACCACGGTTTCGCTTGTTGAATCCAATACGGCGATCTGGGGGCCTCACGTCTCGCTTCTGAGACGTGGGTTTTCTCGCGACTCGAAACACCGCCCGGAGACCCCTCTAAAATGTCCTCACGTAATTTTTGCCCGGCATGGCGCGTACGCGTCCGGCCAGTTCCAATTCGAATAGCGCCGTAAAAATCTCCGATGAACTCAGCTTGTCCTCCAGCTTTTCGACCAATTCATCCAATTGCAATGCCTGGTCGGGGCGGAGCGCATTGAACACCTGCGCCTGGTCTTCCGGCAGATCGGGCAAATTCGGCTTGCTGAATAACGATGCTTCAGACCCGTCGGAGGATGCAATTCCCTGTCGTTCTTCCACCTCCAGGCGGACCTGCGTTGGCAATTCTTCCCACACATCCTCCCACGTGGCCACCAGCTTGGCGCCCTGTTTAATCAATGTGTTCGGCCCCCAGGAATTCTTTGAAGTCACATTGCCGGGAACCGCGAACACTTCGCGATTTTGTTCCAGCGCGCAACGGGCGGTGATGCGTGTACCGCTGTTCTCGCTGGCCTCAATCACCAAGACACCGACGCTCATACCGCTGAGAATCCGGTTGCGAATGGGAAAATTCTGCGGCGCTGGAAACGTTCCCATCGGATATTCGCTGATGATCGCTCCCCCCGCTTCCAGGATCTGCTCCGCCAGACGCTTGTTCTCCTTGGGATAAATCACGTCGATCCCCGTCCCCCACACCGCCACGGTTTTCGCTCGCGCGTCCAGCGCGCCGCGATGCGCAGCCGTGTCGACGCCACGCGCCATGCCGCTTAGAATAATGAGCCCATGCGCGGCCAGATCGCGAGCCAGCATCTCCGCCATGCCCGTTCCGTACGGCGTAGGATGGCGTGTTCCAACAATCGCGATTCCAGGCTGGGCCAGCAAAGTTTTGTCGCCGCGAAGCCACAATAATGTTGGCGGATCGAAAATCTCCCGTAACCGCTCCGGATATTCTTCGTCCGCCGGAGTCACGAGCGCGCCGCCACCCTCCTGCACACGCATCCATTCTTTTTCTGCTTTAGCCAGCGACTCGCCGGATGCGATCGACTGCGCGGACACAGCCGGCAGCCGCAACCCTTCCAACTGCGTTAGCGGCAGACCTAAGACGCCCTGGGCGGTGCCGGTGGCGTTGACAGCACGCCAAATGCGCGTCGGCCCCAGCCCATCGGTCAGGGTCAGCGCCAGCCACGCCAGCCGCTCGCCTTCCGGTCGTTGGGAAGCGCCGGAGGCGGAGCTGGGTTTCGCGATGTCGGAAGATTGCGCCGGAATATTCATTGTCAACTCTATGTATGAGACAAGATTTCCGCTGAGCAATCGGCTCCGCCTGAAAATTGACTCGATGTTGCGAGAGCGTATCCGGGGCGGCCTCGAAAGTCAAGCCTGGCATCGAGCAATCTTTGTCAAAAACGCTTCGTGACCGCGCCAACTCCATGGATTGCACATGCCGGATTCCCGCTGCCACAATTCACGGATTTTTCATCGTTCGCTCATCATGCTCTGTTCAGGAGTGCTGCATAACTAGGGCATGATTGGGGCGACGTACGACACGCTGATTTTGTCGGATATTCACCTCGGGTCCGAAATGAGCCGGGCGCAGGATGCGCTGGACGTACTGCAGTCGTATCGCTATCGAAGACTGGTACTGCTGGGCGATATATTTTCCGATCTCAACTTTCGTCGCCTGACCAGCGAACACTGGCAGTTCCTCTCGTTTATTCGCAAGCTTTCGAACCCAAAACGCCAGGTGGAAGTCGTCTGGGTCGAAGGCAATCACGATACCGGCCTCGCCAACCTGATGTCTCATCTGGTCGGCGTTCCGGTGTACCAGCGGTATGTGTGGGAGTACGAGGGCAAGCGGCACCTGGCCATGCATGGGCACCAGTTCGATGGCTTCGTCAAGAAAAACCTGCCGATCAGTCGATTGGGCGAATGGATCTTCTTGCAAATCCAGAAGGTAGACTCGCGCACAAAATGTATTTCTCGCTTTCTGGATCGAATGAACACTCGCTGGCTGTTGTTGTCGGATAAGGTGGCCCGCGGAGCAATCCATGATGCGCGCACAGAAAAATGCGAGCGCGTGTTTTGCGGGCACACACATGCAGCCTCATCGCTGATCTGCGATGGCGTCGAATATTACAACTCCGGCTCGTGGGTCGACGCGCGCGCCACGTTTCTCACCATCAACCAGCAAGGCGTGGAGATACAGACCTATGCCGGCGGAACTCGCCATCGTTATCCCAGCACGGAACGAGAGCCAGTTGCTCCCGAAGCTGCTGACCTCTTTGAACCGGCAGGACTACCTGCACTTGCCGGATACCAGAGTCTTCGTTGCTGATGCCAACTCCACCGACAATACAACGGAGATCGCGCGCTCGTTTCCCGCAAAGTTTCCCATCGAAGTACTCCCCGGAGGCTTGCCTGCTGTGGGCCGCAATGCAGGCGCGCGCCGCGCTTCCACACCTTATGTGCTTTTTCTTGACGCGGATGTAGAACTGCTGGACCCAACCCTGCTGCGCCGTGCCGTCGCCGCCATGCGGCAACAGCATCTGCATTGCTTGACCACCAACATTGTTTGCATCGACGGGCGTGCTGCCGATCGGCTGCTTTATGGCGCCGGCAATTTCGTTCAGCGAACTTCACGCTGGGTCGCTCCGTTTGCGACCGGCATGTTCATGATGTTCGACCGGCGCGAATTTCAAACGCTTGGCGGCTTCAATGAGCACGCGCTCTATGCTGAAGATTACCTATTGACCAAGCAGGTGGCCCGGCAGCGATTTGCGGTCATTCCCGGCGCAGTGATGACGTCGAATCGCCGCTTTCGAAAGATGGGTCGCTTGCGCATTGCTGGAATGTTTTTCCTGACCGCTCTCAACTCCGGCAATCCGAGCTACTTCCTGCGCGATCAAGGTTACTGGAAAGAATCCTAAAAACGCGACGGGGCAACCGGCCTGTCATTCGTCCAATTGCGGATTACGCAGTCAACTTCACCGGTTTGCCCTGGGCGCAGGATTGATAAATCGCCGTGATGATGCGTTCGTCCTGCAATCCCTCTTCACCGCCGGTTTTCGGCTTCTTATTTTGCAGAATGCAATCGGAAAAATAATCCGCCTCGGTGGCAAACTGTCGCGGCGATGGATTGCTGAAGGCGACATCCAGCGGCGGTTTGCTCTGCGCCGTGCCGGTCAGGTGCAATCCCTGATAGCCAAATGCTGGATTTAGCTCCAGCATTCCCTCCGAGCCGACCACGCGCACCGAGCCGCCGATAAAGTTGGTGCCGTAGCTGGTGGCGCAGTGGGCGAGCACGCCGCTGGGAAAGCGGAAGGTCCACACTACATTTTCTTCTACTTCGTTGAATCGGCCGTCGTGATCGATGACGGAAGAGTAGGCTTCGACGACCGTGGGTTCCTCGCCGGTAAGATACCGCGTCGCCTGGATGGAATAAATGCCGACATCCACCAACGGACCGCCGCCCGCCATCTTCTTATTCAGCCGCCATTCGCCAGGACGGATGTTGAATCCATTCGAGCTGGTCACAATCTGGGGTTTCCCCGCGTAGCCCTGGCGCAGCAATTCAATCGCCTTCAGATTGGTCGGCTCATACTGGCAGCGATACGCGATCATCAATTTGCGATCAGCCTGCTTGCAGGCGGCAATCATCTGCTCACATTCCTGTACGGAGTTCGCCATGGGCTTCTCGCAGAGCACATGTTTGCCGGCCTTGGCGGCGCGGATGGTGTACTCGGCGTGCATGCCGTTGGGCAGTGCGATGTACACCGCATCGATGGCAGGATTGTCGCGGATTGAATCGTAGTTCTCATAGTTGTAAATCGCGCTGTGCGGAACGCCGTATTCGTCCGCAATGCGTTCCGCCTTGTCGCGATGGCCGCTGACCAGCGCGACAATCTTCGAATCCTTCGAGATCTTCACGCCGGGCATAAATTGGCCCATGGAAATGCGACCCAGGCCAACAATGCAGTAGCCGATTTTCTTTCCGCCGGTCGCCGGCGAATTCGCTTGATCCGTCTCACTTTGAGGGATCGACGTTGCAGCGAGCGTTGCACCGTGAAACGTCTCGCCGGCAAAAGCGCCCAGCGCTACTGCGGAACCTGCCTGTTTCAAAAAGCTACGTCGGCTGGGACTCATAATTCACCTCGAATGTAAATTTTCGATTTCACGCAGACAGCAGCAGCGCGCAAGAAAAACGCCTGCTCTACAGGCTGCGGAAAAACTCGCATTGAATTTTCCTTAGCGGTTTTATTTTCTCGTTGGGGGTTTGCATGTGTTGGCGCGGTT
>JAJZCA010000290.1 GCA_021798735.1 Acidobacteriota bacterium
CGGAGGTCTACTCTCTGGATTATCTGCCGTTTGCCCCGCGCTGGCAGGATGGCGTCGTCGTCGCTCTGGTCGCCCTCGGCGTCTCGCTGCTGGCAACGTTGTACCCATCCTCCTCCGCCGCCAAAATTCTCCCCGCCGAAGCCCTCCGCTATGAATAGTGGCGATTCCGGGTGCCCCAGGTCTCGATTTTGAGACCTGAAATGTCCACGAACATCAAAATCGACATATTCGAAATCACGGTCAGGGTCCGACGACGTGAGCTGTCCGCCCGGTGTCCCCTTCGTCGCCGCGGCGACCCGTTGGCTTGAATGGGAGGAAGAATCCGTCTACTCTGACAATCGGCTGTCCGCAACCGTAGTGACAGGAGAGATCGATCCATGAATCGTCGTAATTTCATTGCACTTGGCGGCGCGGCTCTTGCAGCAAACGGAGTGAAAGTCCATGCTCAGAAAGATAATTCTGCTAGGAAAAGTACGGCTGTTGCCGCAGCCGGAACCGTCAAACGGGACCGCCCGAATATCCTGCTGCTGATGGCGGACCAGTTCCGGGTGGACTGCGCCGGCGTGTATGGAAACCCGGTCGTTCGCACGCCGCATCTGGATCGCCTGGGCAAAGAGGGAATCTGTTTTCAGAATGCGTATTCCACGACGCCGACATGCATACCGGCGAGAAGCGCTCTGCTCACCGGACTGGGACCGTGGCGTCATGGCCTGCTCGGGTATAGCAACATGGCCACGAATCTGTATCCGGTGGAGAAGGCACGAGCGTTGGCTCAGGCGGGCTACTACACCACGTCGATCGGGAAAAACCACTATTATCCGATCCGCAATCCGCATGGCTATCACCACATGGTGCAGGACGAGCATTGCAGTTACTGGTTCCACAATGAAAACTCTCAGACTGAATCATCGTGGGAAGAAAGACCCGACTATGAGGCATGGTTCTGGTCGCAAGGGCCCGATAAAGACCCCCATTTGACAGGGTTAAGTTGGAACGACCATCGCGGCAGGCCCTTTGCCTATGCCGATGAAACATTGCATCCCACGCACTGGACGGGAGAGACTGCGGTCCGCTTCCTGCGAACGTATGACCGCCCGGAACCGTTCTTTCTGAAGGTTTCCTTTATCCGGCCCCATAGCCCATACGATCCGCCGAACCGCTGCTTCAAGATGTACGAAGACGCAGCATTGCCGGAAACAAAGGTAGGAGATTGGGCGGGCCGTTATGCGCCCAGAAGCAGCAGTTCGAACGATCTCTGGCACGGCAAACTTCCTGCCGAAGAGATACGAACATCGCGCCAGGCGTATTACGGATCGGTGACCTTCGTGGACGAACAGATCGGACGTATCCTCGAAACTCTCGAACAGAGGAAGCTGCTCGATGAGACGCTGATCCTGTTTCTCTCCGATCACGGCGACATGCTGGGCGATCAGAACCTCTGGCGGAAAGGCTACGGGTACGAACAATCGGCACATATTCCCATGTTGATGCGCCCGCCCTCCGGTATGGGTCTTGGATCCGCGGGACAATTGGTCGCAAATCCCGTCGAATTACGCGACGTTTTGCCAACCTTTCTCGATGCGGCCGACGCTCCCATCCCAGAAAGTATCGAAGGACAAAGCCTGCTACGACTCATCCGAACCAAGGGAGAGGGCTGGCGTCCCTACATCGATCTCGAACACAATATCTGTTACAGCGCGGCGAATCACTGGAATGGCCTGACGGATGGGCGCTGGAAATACCTGTATATGGCAATGGATGGAGAAGAGCAGTTGTTTCATCTGGAAAAGGACCCGCACGAGTTACACGATCTGGCAGGACTGCCGGAGTATGAAAACGAGTTGCGAACATGGCGTGGGCATCTCGTGGAACATTTGCAAGAGCGCGGAAATCTGTGGGTGCGGAACGGAACGCTCGTGCCCCGGCCGCAAGGCATGGCGTTCTCGCCCAACTTCCCTGGGTACGCGCCGGCAAAATACTCAGGCGCGTAGGTTTCGACAGCAGAACTTTGCCCTATTCCGTACAGTTCCGGCGTGGCCGCAAAGATTCTGCCGGTGGAAGCGCTGCGGCACGAGTAGCGCAAGAAAATATTATCGAATCCGCAGCCGCGGCATCTTACACTTGTTGGCGGAGAAGACCATGAGCACGAATGTCATCCGTGCCGGTTCTGAGGCTTGGCCGGAACTTCCTTTAGCAGCCTGGCAGGACACCTGCAGCACGCTGCACATGTGGTCCCAGATTGTCGGCAAGGTCCGACTGGCGCTGAGCCCGAAGCTGAACCATTGGTGGGAGGTTCCGCTGTATGTGAATGCCGTCGGGCTGACCACCTCGCCGATTCCGTACATGGACGGAATTTTTGAGATCCAGTTCGACTTCATCCATCACCGCCTGATCGTTCAGACGAATCGTGCCACCGGCGCGACGATGAAGCTGGAACCGCGCTCCGTGGCGGATTTCTACCGGGAGTTTATGGCGATGCTGGCATCGTTGGGAATTGAGGTAAAGATCTGGACGATGCCGGTCGAAATTCCCAACCCGATTCCGTTCGATCAGGATACGCAACATGCCTCGTACGATCCCGAATATGCCAACCGATTCTGGCGAATTCTGGTCAGTTGCGATTCCGTCTTCAAGGAATTTCGCGCGCGGTTCCTGGGCAAATCGAGTCCATCGCATTTCTTCTGGGGCAGCTTCGACCTTGCCTTGACGCGGTTTTCTGGCCGTCGCGCGCCGGAGCGCGTTGGCGCCGATCCAATTACGCGGGAAGCCTATTCGCATGAAGTGATCAGCGCGGGATGGTGGCCGGGAGGCGGGGACGTTGCTGGCGCCGCGTTCTATGCCTACGCCGCACCGGAGCCGGAAGGATTCTCGCAGCATGCGGTCAAGCCGGCGCAGGCTTTCTATCACCCGCAACTGAAAGAATTTCTGCTGATGTACGCCGACGTTCGACAGGCCGCTTCGCCGCGAGCCGCGTTGCTGGAATTTCTCCAGAGTACCTACGACGCCGGGGCGGACACTGGAGAATGGGACCGCACAGAGCTGGAAAAAGCGTCCTCCTGAAGCTGCCGGTTTCCTCTGGAATTTTTAGTTGCCTTAGCAACTAAAATGCGCATTTTTGACGTAGATGGTTGCTAAGGCAACTAATTCCGTCGGGCGTACCCAGACGGGCCCGAAAAAAGGAGCGCCACGATGTTTAAAAAAGTTGCGGTGGCATTCGATGAGTCACCCGAAGCCGGGCGGGCTTTTCGATCTGCGCTGGAATTGGCAAAACTGACCGCAGCGCAACTGACCATCATTACCGTGATTGAAAATCTGCCCGCGTACATCGGTTATGTGTCGGCCATCGCGCCTGATGTGCCCGTATTGCTGAAAAATGAGAAGCAGGCTTTCTATTCAGACCTGCATCGCAAGGCCAAACAGGCAGCCGAGGGAACAGGTATCGTCGTGCATTCTAAAATGATTGAAGGCAATGAAATAGAAGGATTGCTTCAACTCATCGACGATGTTTCTCCCGACCTCTTAGTCATCGGGCTTCGGCGTGAACCGGCAGGGCTCGGCGGGTTCATGGGTGGTACGGCGCATCGGCTGGCATTGCACACAAAATGTAACATCCTTGGGATTCGCTAGCAACCATTCCCGCCTGGATACACTCCCATCGACGAAGACGTTGTGCGGGGATACCCCGCGAGAAACACTTGCGTTACGAGTCTGCCATTGCTATGACGATAAACCGTAGTGAAACGTTTTTTTTGTGCGAATTTCCCATACTCGATTCCTTAGAAAATAAAACTTCTCTAAGCGAGCACGAAGAGCAATTGCTCAGGCGCGCTGAACGCGCGGAGAAAGCGCTGATCCAAAGCGAGAAGCTGGCCGCTGTGGGAAGATTGGCAAGCTCCATTTCTCACGAGATCAACAATCCGTTGGAAGCGGTGACGAACCTGCTGTATCTGGCGCTGAACCATGAGCCGCTACCGCCGGCCGCGCGACACTATCTGGAAACTGCGCAGAAAGAGTTGGCGCGGGTATCGCAAATTGCGACGCAGAGTTTGCGCTTTCATCGTCAGACGATGCATCCAAACCGCATCGATCCCGCGGAATTGATCGATTCCATACTCGGCCTCTACCATGGCCGTTTCGCCAATTCCACCATTCAAGTGGTGTGCAAATACAGATCGACCAGGCGTGTCTTGTGCTTTGAAAATGACATCCGACAGGTGTTGAATAATTTAATTGCCAATGCAGCGGACGCGATGCGCCAGGGCGGCCGGCTGATGCTGAGCAGCCACGATGGTACGGACTGGAAGACCGGGCGTAGCGGGGTTCGCATTACAGTCGCGGACACCGGGCACGGCATGTCAGCCGAAGTAAAAAAACGCATCTTCGAGGCCTTTTATACGACAAAAGAGGTGCATGGCACCGGCCTGGGGCTTTGGATCGCGCACGGAATTGTGGCGAGACATCATGGGTCTCTGACGCTGAAAAGCAGCCAGAAGGCGGGCTGCAACGGAACGGTTTTTACGCTGTTTCTTCCGGACAAACAAAACCCTTCCAAGCCGGCGCAATAACGAGAATCCCGGCAAGTACGTCCTTGAAAAAAGTAGCCGTTGGTCATCGAGCCAAGTTCTGTTTCTTTTGAAGCGGCAGATGTCGATATCATGGTCGCTTCCTCAATAGTCAAGTACTTCCGGCCAGGAGTTTCCTCAGAATTTTTCGCCGTGCCAGCCGAGCGGGAGATCCATCTGTAAACTTGGCGGAGTTTGTTGCGGCGGATCGAAGCTGGTTCCTGACAGAATTCTCTGGATT
>JAJZCA010000291.1 GCA_021798735.1 Acidobacteriota bacterium
CTGGTCTACCGCTTCTAAGGCTGTTTCGGCAGAGTTCCCGCTACGCCTCGTAGTCCAGTTCCGCGGCGACAGCCAACAGCGGCATCAGCCAATCGACCAGCTTCTGGTGTACTGGATGCGTGAAGTAGGCCTCGAGCGCCGCTTCATCGCGAAACTTCATCACTCCGCCATGGGTAAACCCCTCCGAACGCGGCGAAGTGTTTGCGTTGTAGCTGGTCTCAATCAGCCCAGGAATTTGTCCCTGCAAGGCGCGAATTCTCTCCGCCGCGTGTTGTTTGTCTTGCTCGGTGGCCTGCGGTTTCCATTGAAACAAAAACGCATGAACAATCATCGTGAATTCCTCAACTTTCTCAGGCGTGTTTCCCACATCTGTTTAGCCCCCGCGCGCCCTTCTTTTGTAGTTTCGCAAAGGAGCGGCACGCGGTTGAAGCAGCAATCTGTGTCGGCGACGGGCCAACCCTATCGACTCTGGTCATGGCTGCGTCTGGTCGGGTTTGGCGACAAACCTACGCGTTGCGCCAAGCATATCCGTTAGGGCCCCACGGGGCACACTTCGTAGCAGTGGATTTACCAGCCACGCAAAAACTGCCGGAACGCTGCGGCTGAGCCCGATCGATTCTAGCTGAACATACACGCCGCCATCCCTTTCTTCCAGCCGCCAGTAGCTGTCGAGCCGCCATAGGTAACCGTGCCCGCCATCGACCGGCAATTCCCGCTCGCCGGCTTGTCCAGCGTCCTCTACCTCGGCGATCCGCGTGGAGTGGGAATCGCTCACCACGCGATCCGGTTCGAGGCGTTTGTAATCGATATCGAAGTCCGCGTTGATGACAACCGTGACCAGAGATTTTTTGTAGAACTGGAGGAACACTTTAAAATTGTCGCCACTACGCTGCAAAAGCTTGGAACGGCTCACCTCCGGCCGGTAGATGTCTTGGTAATGGCCATAGTCCTGGGCGACTGCGAGCGTTTGCGCCAAGGACACATTTGGAATGAAGACCACGCCAACCCAGTCGTGAATCAGGCCGCCAGGGACTTTCATGGGAGAGCCCTCCACTTTTGCGTTCACCGGGTTTACCAGAATTTGTCCTTCACGAAGCTGGGCGTAGGCTTCCCCCCGGCGCTGCTCCGGCAGGCCGTCAACAAAGAGGAAGGGGCCATTCTGGAGTTCCGCCTGCATGCGCCCTTCGGACGCTGCAATATAGCTGTCAAACGCCCTCGCGGTTTGTTTTTTCAATTCGGCCGCTTGCAGCGTTTGCGCAACAAGGCAAACCAGCACTCCGCAGAGCAATACCGGTCGCGCGGACTTCGATATCGATCGATAGAATGGCGTACCGAGGTTCACCTGCACACCCTGGAAACAAGCAACAGCCTGTTTCGAAAAAAATTTCGGCGGCTGCCCAACACCCTCTCTCTGCGTTCGAGGGCCGTTCCACTCAGCATTATCTCTTGCGCGCCAACGCAACCCGTGGAATCCGCTGCAAATCCGTAAGAAACTCCACGCCATCCCAATCCGCGTCCTGCAACAACGCGCGAACCGCATCCCGCTGGCCGTGGCCGATTTCCATCATCAGCCAGCCGCCCGAGACCAGCAACGGATGCGCTGCGGGAATCAGCCGCCGATACAACTCCAAACCGGTCGCGCCTGCGAACAACGCCTGCTCCGGTTCATGCTCGCGCACTTCGATGGGCAATGTCTTGCGCTCTGCGAGCGCGATGTATGGCGGGTTCGACACTATGGCATCGAAGGTTTCATCCACAACGGCGGCCAGTAAATCTGACTCGATAAAACGGATCCTGTTCGCAACTCGGTTCATCTGTGCATTTTGCGCGGCCACCGCCAGCGCCGCCAGGCAGATGTCGAGCGCAACAATTTCAGCCTGCGATAACGAATGCGCCAGGGCCACCGCAATCGCCCCCGAACCCGTGCCGACATCCGCGATGCGCGCGGCTGGAAGATCCTTCAGCCGAGAGATCGCAGCTTCCACCAGATGCTCGGTTTCGGGCCGGGGAATCAGCACATCTGGCGTGACGTGGAATGGCAGGCCGAAAAATTCCTGTTCCCCGGTAATGTACTGCAATGGCACCCCGCGCAATCGCTGCTGGATCTGTGCATTGAAGGCTTCCGTCTGCAGCGCGCTCAGCGGGCGTTCGCGATACGCATACATCTCCGCGTGCGGAATGCCCAGCACATGACGCAGCAGCAGGGTCGCGTCGGCACGACTGCGGCCCGCTGGGATGGCGTCGGATTCATCCAGAAGGGAAGTCCCCCACGCAATCGCGTCGCCAATGGTCATCGACTCCGCGAACATGCCTCTCATACAGCGGCCGCGTCCTGCTTCAGCCTCTCCGCCTGGTCGTGCGCAATCAGCGCGTCGACAACGGACTGCAACTTGCCCTCCATCACTTCGGCAAGCTGATGAATGGTCAGGCCGATGCGATGGTCTGTCAGCCGGTTCTGCGGAAAATTGTAGGTGCGGATTTTTTCGCTGCGGTCGCCCGTGCCCACCATCTGCTTGCGTTCCTTGGCCAGCGCTTGCTGTTGCTTCTCCATTTCCACCTCATACAGCCGCGAACGCAGCACGCGCATGCCTTTCTCGCGGTTCTTGATCTGCGATTTCTCGTCCTGGCAACTCACCACCGTTCCCGTCGGCAAATGCGTGATTCGAACTGCGGAATACGTCGTATTCACAGACTGCCCCCCAGGACCGGACGAGCAGAATGTATCAATCCGCAGGTCCTTCGCCTCAATTTTTATGTCCACATCCTCCGCCTCCGGCAACACGGCCACGGTGACGGCGGAAGTATGGACGCGGCCTTGCGTTTCCGTCTGCGGAACGCGCTGCACGCGATGCACGCCGCCCTCATATTTCATCTGCGAAAAGACGCGCTCGCCTTCAATAATGGCGATCACTTCCTTCATGCCGCGCACGCCCGACTCCGACATCGACAGCACTTCCACCTTCCAGCGATGCAGTTCCGCAAAGCGCGTGTACATGCGGAACAGCTCTGCCGCGAACAGCGAAGCTTCATCGCCGCCCGTCCCCGCGCGAATTTCGAGAATCACGTTCTTCTCGTCGTTGGGATCTTTCGGCAGCAGCAGCACGCGAATTCGTTCTTCCACGACAGGCCGCTCAGACTCCAACTGCGCCAATTCCTCTTCCGCCATGGCGCGCATGTCAGGGTCAGGCTCGTTGGCCATGGCCTTGGCGTCGGCAATGCCCTGCTCAATACGCTTCAACTCGCGGATGCATTCCACCACCGCTTGCAGATCGCGGTGCTGCTTGGTGATCTTTTGATATTGCTGCTGGTCAGAGACCAGCGCCGGATCGGCCATCTGGGCAGAAAGATCGTCGTAGCGCGCTTCGATTTGTGTCAGTCGTTCAAGCATGTTCCATGTCCATGGCCTGGTTTGTATAGCGCCGAAATCGGCCTGTTGCGCGAAAATTGAGAGAAATTTTGGAAAGCAAAGGGCGAGCCGAAAACATCCTAAGGCGGCGGGAGCCGCTAATAGTGCGTCTCACCAGGGGTGCGGATTGCGCGCGAGGGACTCATACTTCTGTATCGTAACGCTTTTTGATGCATAGTATTGGCGTTGTGATGCGATCGACTCATTACTGTGCAGTCGCCGGGCCTGATGTTGGCGTGGCCATTTCCCCTCTTTATGTTTTCCAGTTTTTCCGCAGCCCACAGCCTCGTTCAATAGCTCCCACCATTCATGGACTCCCCCCTTGTGTCCGGGTTGAAAGATTTCGCCCTCGTCGTACAGTCCACAAAGTTGTTTTACTAATTTTAGATTCCACCGTTGCGCGGCTGTACAACGATTTCATCGCGCCGCGTGGAATTGGATCGGATGATTGCTCCAAGACCACAATTGCATCCGCCTGGGCTGGATCACTCACGGCCTGCATGCAGGTATAAGTTGCCAGACGCTTTACTCCGCTCTGAATCGCGTGTTCTTTACTTCCGGTGAGGTATACCTTGCGAACCCATGTGATATTTTGCGAATTTATTGGTGCGGATTCTGAAGTGCCGGCAACCAACCGCAGACCGCCTACGTCGCAACCGGCTGCAATGTAAAGCGGCAGAAGCAGCGAACGTGTTGCATCGCCCGCCCCGGTGTGAAATGCGCCCTGCACGCCCTGCTTGGAATTGCTCCAAAGCAAGTCGCCCTCTACATTTGTTAGCGTGCCGGAAGCCACCGTGGTTTCCAGGTTCGTGCCTCCGAATATCCCGCCCGGCACTCCAGCAGTGTCGGCCTCGGCAATCTTCAGGATAGCGTACGCCGGTTTGCGTACACCCACCAGCCTGAAACATGCGCAATTGGGATGGTTGGAAGCGATTTTCAACAGATCGTTGCGTGCATTGGAGGCAGCCTCATTATTGCCGTCGATGAAGATTCTACGTATGTTCGCGACGGATTTTATCTCCAGAGATGGACTTGCAGATGGTGCTGGTGCAGGAAGGGCGGCTGGCGCTCAAGGGCACCGAGTGGGCCCAGGCGCAGGTGGATACGATCCGGCTCAAGCTGTTCAAAGTCGGCGCCCTGGTACGCATCAGCGCCCGGCGCGTGTGGCTGGAACTAAACGACCACCGGCTGAAAGCCGGTGGGTTGGATTGCGACTGAAAGTCGCGGGTAGCGGCTCAAGCCGCCTGAAGCGCTCCCGGCTGAACAGGCTGCGGAAAAACTCGCATTGAATTTTCCTTAGCGGTTTTATTTTCTCGTTGGGGGTTTGCATGTGTTGGCGCGGTTCATGCGGAGATGCGGTGGACAGGGTCGCTTTTGTTGATGTAATTCG
>JAJZCA010000013.1 GCA_021798735.1 Acidobacteriota bacterium
GATCGCGCTCCGGCGGTGCAATCCATTTGGCGCGCTTTGCGGGTACATCAGTGGGCCAAGAACGTACTGATCTTTTTGCCGCTGGTCCTGGCGCATGCGTTGGGCATGGGCGCGTTGCTGCAGTCGGCGCTGGCCTTCCTCAGTTTCAGCCTGGTCGCTTCCAGCACTTACATTGTGAACGATGTTCTCGACCTTGCCTCGGACCGCATCCACCCGACGAAGCGCCGCCGCCCGTTCGCTGCCGGAGACCTTTCCGTCATCGCGGGTTTTTGCGTGGCGTTTGTATTGTTTACCGCAGGCGTGCTGATCTCGCTTCCGATGGCGCCCAGGTTTACGGCGTGGCTGCTGATGTATTGCGTCGCAACGCTGGCCTACTCGCTCTACTTCAAGCGCGTGGTGGTCATCGATGTGATCATTCTTTCCGGGCTGTATACGCTGCGTATCCTGGCCGGCGCAGCCGCGGCCCGCGTTCCAGTTTCCGACTGGTTGGCCGGCTTCTCCATCTTTTTCTTCTTCAGCCTGGCGCTGGTCAAGCGCTTCAGCGAACTGGAAAATCTGCGCACGCGGGGCGCGGCACCCAGCAATGGCCGCGGCTATCTGGTGCACGATCTGGAGCAGTTGCGGGCCTTCGGCACCGGCAGCGCATTCGCCTCGATTGTTGTCTTCACCCTCTACATCAACAACCCGGACGTGCGGAATCTTTATCATCATCCCCAGCGTTTATGGTTGCTGACACCGCTGCTGATCTGGTGGATGAGCCGGGTGTGGCTGCGGGCCTCACGTGGGCAGATGCATGAAGATCCGGTGATTTTCGCGTTGACCGACCGGGCCAGTTTACTGGCTGGCGTGCTGATTTTTCTGATCGCCCTTTCAGCTTCTATATAACTAGAGACAATGCCAAGCAAATCGAAAGCGCCGGTGTTTGAGTCGTGGGGTCGCTATCCCAAGCTGGATGTTCGCCTGGAGCCGCTGTTCTGGACGGACGAATATCCCCGCGGAACACGTCTTCCGCCCTCGGTCCTCGCCGTGGGAATGGGACGCAGTTACGGCGATGTCTGCCTGCTGCAAGACGGCACGCTGCTGTCGACGCGAGGGCTGGATCGGTTGTTGCACTTTGAAGCGGGTACTGGCTTGTTGCGCTGCGAAAGCGGAGTGACGCTGGACCAGATCCTGCAGTTTGCCGTTCCGCGCGGATGGTTTTTGCCGGTTACTCCCGGTACAAAATACGTGAGCGTCGGCGGCGCGATTGCCAATGACGTGCACGGCAAGAATCATCATGTCGCGGCCTCCTTCGGCAACCACGTTCCCCGCTTTGAGCTGGTCCGCTCCGATGGGGCACGCGCAATTTGCTCGGTCGATGAAAATCCGGAAATGTACTATGCCACCATTGGCGGCATGGGCCTGACGGGGCTGATCGCCTGGGCAGAGGTGCAGTTGCGGCCCATCGCGTCGCGCAAGGTCCGCTATACCGCCATCAAGTTCAGCGGAATCGACGATTTTCTGGCGATCTCCAGCAGCAGCCGGTCGGAGTGTACGATGGCGTGGATCGATTGTATTTCTCAGGGCCGCGCGTTTGCCCGGGGCATTTACATGCAGGGAGATTATTCGGAGGTGGTGGAGCCGAAGAAAGTCTCGCCCAAGCCGCGTCTGTCGGTGCCGTTCGATTTTCCATCGTGGGCGCTGAATCGCACCTCCATGCGCATCTTTAATGAGCTGTACTATCGCAAGCAACTGCGCCAGCAGGTGACTGGGCTGATCGACTATGAGCCGTTTTTTTATCCGCTGGACAGCGTGCTGCATTGGAACCGCATTTACGGCAAGCGCGGCTTTCTGCAGTTTCAGTGCGTCATTCCCTGGCGGTATGGGCGAGATGGCATTCTCGCGATTCTCGAGACCATCGCGGAGTCCGGCATGGCGTCGTTCCTGGCTGTGCTGAAGGTGATGGGCGAGATTCCATCGGTCGGATTGATGTCGTTTCCGCAGCCGGGGATTACGTTGGCGCTCGATATTGCGATTCAGCCGGAGGTGACATTTCCGTTGTTCGAGCGACTGGCGGAGATGACGCGGGAACTGGGCGGACGTCTCTATCCCGCCAAGGATGCGTGCATGACGGGGCAGCAATTTCGCTCGTTTTACCCGCAGTGGGAGCAGTTTGCGGCATATCGCGACCCGGCCTTTACGTCGGCGTTCTGGGAGCGGGTGACTGCCGATGCGTAGACGCCGGAGCCAGATCGACAGTTTGGAGGAAAGACCGATCGAGGCACGAACAGAGCGCACGGGCCGCTCCGGACGATCCAAACGGGCGATGCCGAAGACGATTCTCGTTCTGGGCGCGACCTCAGCGATTGCGCAGGCGTGGATGCGTCTGTTGGCGCCCGACGGGGCCAGCTTTTTCCTGGTGGCGCGCAATGCCGCCCATCTGGACTCGGTGGCGAAGGATCTAGTCACGCGCGGGGCTGCCGCCGTCTATGTCGAAACGTCCGATCTGGACGAGACTGCTGCGCACACGGGCCTGCTGGAACGTGCTGTGGGTGCGCTGGGAACCCTGGATTGCGCATTGATTGCCCATGGCGTGCTGGGCGATCAGGCCGCGGGGGAACGGGATTTCGCCGTGGCCGCCGGCAGCCTGCAAACGAGTTTTCTCTCCCCAGTTTCCCTGGTGACGTGGCTGGCCAACTACTTTGGTCGCCAATATCACGGTAGTCTTGTCGTGATTTCCTCGGTGGCGGGAGACCGCGGCCGCAAGAGCAACTACATCTACGGCAGCGCCAAAGCGGGCCTGAATGCATTTCTGGGTGGCGTACGCAATCGGCTGGATCGCGAGGGCGTGCAGGTTCTGACGGTCCGTCCGGGTTTTGTTGCGACGCCCATGACCGCACATTTGCCACAAGGGCCGCTGTTTGCCACCCCCGACGCTGTCGCGCGGGACATTCTGCATGCCATCGAGCATCGCCGGGATGTTTTGTACACTCCCTGGTTCTGGCGATGGATTATGGCTCTCATTCGCGTCATTCCCGAATGGAAATTCAAAAAGATGGATTTGTAGCTCGTTCCGTGTCTCGCTTCATTGGAGCCTGAGTCCGGCGGGAACGAATTCCGTGGCGGAACCGTATCATTTAGTGAGAGCACGGCCGAAGAGCGAGACGACGCATGGGATTCCGGGAGTCACTGAAAATCGCGCTGCAGTCCTTGTGGGCGAACAAAATGCGCTCCATTCTGACGCTGATTGGCGTGGTTATCGGTGTGGCTTCCGTCATCATGATCGTCACCATGATCAATGGCGTGAATAAGTATGTCGCGACCAAAGTCTACGGCTATGGTGCGGACGTTTTCACTGCCAGCCAGATGCCGCAAGTGATCATGAGCAGCGAAGAATATCTGAAGTATCAGAAGCGGAAAATTCTGCGCATGGACGACTACGAAGCTGTGGAGGATGAATGCACGGCCTGCACCGCCGTGGGCGCGGAAATCTCCAAGAATGGCAACGTAGTCTCGCAACATCAGTCGGCCACGAATGTCGGCATCCGCGGATGGACCACCAACATGCTGAATATGTACAACTACAACATTGCAGAAGGGAGATCGTTCACTCCAACAGAGCTGCAGCATGATGCCAAGGTGGCCGTGATTGGGTATGACATTGTGGATAACGTGCTGGGCATCGGCGATCCCATCGGGAAAGAAATCCGCGTCGATGGCGTTCCGTATCGTGTCATCGGTGTGGTGGAACGACAGGGAAACACGCTGGGACAGAGCCAGGACGACTTTGTCGGCATTCCGATTTCGACCTACCAGGCCGTATACGGCACCAATGATTCCCTCACCATTTATGGCAAGGCTGGCGGTCTCGACGAAAAGCTGGAACGCGCTTCCGACCAGGTGCGGGCGATTCTTCGCGCCAAGCGACACGATGCTCCTGGCCAGGACGACAGCTTCAGCATCGATACCAACGCCAGCTTCGTCGGTCTCTTCAAGAGTTTCAGCCAGAGCTTCTTTGGCGTTGCCATTGGAATCGCGACCATATCGCTGGTCATCGGCGGCATCGTCATCATGAACATCATGCTGGTTTCCGTGACGGAACGGACGCGCGAAATTGGCGTGCGCAAGGCCCTGGGGGCGCGTCGCAGCGATCTGATGATGCAGTTCCTGATTGAGGCCGCCGCCATGGCGCTGGCGGGAGGATTGATTGGTGTCGTAGGGGGGATCTCCATCGCCAAATTGATTACCGTCATCATTGGATTTCCGACGACGATTGCCTTGTGGTCGGTGCTGGTGAGTCTGCTGCTGGCGACGTCCGTTGGCATTTTCTTTGGCGTGTATCCCGCGCGCAAGGCCGCCATGCTCGATCCAATCGTCGCCCTGAGGTCGGAGCTGTGAGAGGGCCGATGCGATCCAGCAGATCCGGCGAATCCATTCGTATGGCGATGGAGACGCTGCGGAGCAATAAAATGCGCTCCGGCCTCACCATTCTGGGAATTGTGATCGGCGTGACGACGGTGATTGCGCTGTCTTCGTTTATCAACGGGCTGAATCAGAATGTTGAGAACCTGGTCGCGTCCTTCGGTACGAACGTGTACTGGATATTTCGCTTTCCCGTCATCAACGTGCGTCCGACGGCGGAAATGCTGGCCCGCAAGCAACTGACGATGGGTGACGTGGAGGCGCTGGCGAAATTGCCGCACATTGTTGCAGTGTCTCCTCAGTTGCGCTATCAGAATTTCGATCTAGGATTTGGCAACGTCGCGGTGAAATACAAGGGACGCAGCGTGCAGCACACGATCCTGGAAGGAAACACGGTGGCCGAGCCGGAAGTGGACACGGTCAACATTCCGGTAGGGCGCTATTTTTCGCAGTATGAGCAGGACCAACATTCCGACGTAGTGGTCTTGGGCCACGACACGGCCGACGAATTATTCCGCGGCGAAGATCCCTTGGGCAAGGAAGTGGAAATCGGCGGAGACCTTTTCCGCGTGATCGGCGTGATGGAAAAGCGCAAGACAGCATTTGGCGGGGGAAAGAATCCTGAGGACAACGCCGCCTATTTCCCCGTCGGAACCTTCCATAAGATCCATCCGGAGATTCTCGATTACTGGATTTCCGTGAAATACGACGACCCGAAAAATAAGGTGATGGTGTACGACGAGATAGAGCAGACCCTCCGTATTCAACGAAAAGTTCGATTCAATCAGGAGGACACTTTTGCCATTTTCGCGCCGGATGCCATCACCCGCATCTGGAACCAACTGACCGGCGGCATCTTCATTTTTATGATTGGTGTCGCCAGCGTTGGACTGATGGTTGGAGGCGTCGGCGTCATGAATATCATGCTGGTTTCCGTGACAGAGCGCACGCGTGAAATTGGCGTTCGCAAAGCGATTGGCGCGACCAAGCGTACGATCCTGCTGCAGTTCACCATCGAGGCCATCACGCTTTGCGCGGTCGGGGGGTTGATTGGAGTGGTCCTTGGCGGTGCGCTGACGTTGGCGGTGCGGCTGATTTTCCCCACCATTCCGGCGTTTGTTTCCACCTTCTGGGCGATCGCCGGATTCACTGTTTCGTGCGCAATCGGACTGATTTTCGGCATCTATCCGGCCTGGAAGGCTGCGAATCTCGATCCGATCGATGCGCTGCGCTACGAGTGAGCGTCGCGCAATCGATCGCTCTGGCTGGAATCTGAGCGACAATACTCGCAGCCCTCATGATGCCGACTCATCACGCATTTCTTGCGGCGCAGTGGATCGCCGTGGTCTTCACGCTGCTGACGCTGGCGGCGTTGGTGTACTCGATCTTTGTGTTTCGCGCCGCACGGTCATACACACGAAGCCTGCGCCAGCCATTGCCGGAGTTCTTTCCCGCAGTCAGCATTCTGAAGCCGGTCAAAGGCGTCGACCCCGAGATGTACGCTGCATTTGCCAGCCACTGCCGGCAGGATTATCCAGGAGAGTATGAAATCCTTTTCGGCGCCGGCAGCATGGACGACCCAGCCGTTGCGCTGATCCAGCAACTGCAGCATGAATTTCCGCAGCAGCAAATTCGCCTGCTGATTTGTCCAGAGATTCTCGGGGCGAATGGCAAGGTCAGCAATCTGGTGGCTATGGTTGCGGAGGCGCGTTACGATCACCTGTTGATCAACGACAGCGATATTCGCGTTTCGCCGCAGTATCTGCGGCACGTAATGCCGGCGTTTGCGCTGTCCAGCGATACCGCCAAAAAAGTTGGAATGGTGACGGCGCTCTACCGCGGGCATTCTCACAAAACGTTGGGATCGCGGCTGGAGGCGCTTGGCATCGGCACCGATTTCATGCCCGGCGCGTTGACCGCTCGATGGATGGAAAAAGGCTTGCGTTTCGGTCTCGGTTCCACGCTGGCCGTGACGCGCGAAGCGCTGAATGCCATGGGCGGATTGCGCCCGCTGGTGGACCACCTGGCCGACGACTATGAACTGGGGGCGCGGATCTTTCAGGCAGGCTATCGTGTTGAACTGGCGCGTGAGGTCGTCGAAACTTCGATCCCGGCCTATACCTTCTCCGAATTTTTAGCGCATCAACTGCGGTGGGCGCGTGGGGTGCGCGACGCCAGGCCGCTGGGCTACTTCGGCTTGCTGATGACGTTTGGCTTGCCGTGGGCGGTGGCCAATGTGATTGCGTCGGCCGCTTCGCTCGACAGCGTTGCGTTGTTGAGTGTGATGCTTTGCGTCCGCTTTGCCATGGCGCTGAGTGTGGGCGTGGGTGTGCTGGGCGACCAGGGAACGCTGCGCGACCTGTGGCTGCTGCCGCTGCGCGATGCGATTGCTCTTGGCGTGTGGTTCTGGAGCTTCGCCGACGACAGCATCGTTTGGCGCGGAGAACGCTTTCACGTGCGCCGTGGAAAACTGGTCCGCGAGCGGTGAGGCCCACCCAGTCTTCGCTCGTAGCGGTGAGCGCGCCGGTCGCCAAATTTTGAAAGGACCCCGGTTAGCTGCGCGAATCCGGGGCGTCCAGACGAAGATTTTGCGCCTCCGGTGGTATTTTCGTAGCATGGCGCATTCTGTTGAAGAACCTGCGACGCCGTCCGCAGCGCTAATTTATGACGACTGGTATCCGGCGATGCGTAGTGATCGGCTACGCCTGGGTCAGACGGAGACGGCCATGCTGTTGGGAATCCCTCTGCTGCTGGGCCGCACCAAAGAGAACAAGCTGTTTGCCATGCGCGACAGTTGCCCGCATCGCGGTATTCCGCTTTCCCACGGTTCCTTCAATGCTTCGGGCATCACATGCAAGTATCACGGCTGGAAGTTCGATCCGGTCAGCGGGCAGTGCAAGGAAATTCCATCGCTAACGCCGGAGGACACGCTGGATTGCAGTCGCATTTACGCCACTGCGTTTCCCTGCGTGGAGCGCGATGGCTATGCCTGGGTCTATGTGCCGGGTCCGGGGGCTGGCCGCGTACGTCCGGAAGAGATGCATGCGTTGCCGCCCGTTCCGGAAGTGGCAAAATTTGGATCGCGCTATCGCTGGGCGCATCTGGCGGCGGAGCTGCCTTGCAACGTCGATCACGGGATCATTGGGCTGATGGATCCTGCGCACGGCCCGTTTGTGCATCAGTCCTGGTGGTGGCGAAGCGGCAGCAGCATCCATGTGAAACAGAAGCAATTCGAGCCGATTCCACAAGGCTTTCGTATGACCGCGCATGCGCCCTCCGCGAACAGCGCGCCGTATAAATTGCTGGGGGTTTATGGTCAGGCGGTCAGCACGACCATCGATTTTGTTCTGCCGAACCGGCGGTACGAGACGATTCGCTGCGGAGACAAGTGGTTTTCCAGCCTGACCACGGTGACGCCAACGACGGCGACGACGTGTCGCATTGATGTCTGTGCTGCGTGGAACGTTTTTTATCGCGTTCCCTTTGTCACCGCGATTGCGAAGGCCTTTGGGCGGCGATTTGTGGAGCAGGACCGCCAGACGATGGTGGAGCAGGCGCAGGGACTGCAGTTCCATCCATCGCTGATGTTGATCGACGATGCCGACCGTCCGGCGAAATGGTATTTTGCGCTGAAGCAGGCTCGATTGCAGATGGCTTCGACGGGCAAATTCGAGCATCCTTTGACCGGTCCTGTCCTGTTGCACTGGCGCAGCTGAAGCAGAGAGTGGCTATCTGTCGACGGCCAACTGGTCCACGTCGATATCCAATTTGGTTCCAAGCTCACGAAATTTTCGGTCCCACTCGGGGTCTGGGGGGGCGGCGGACAGGGACTGGCGCGAGATGGTGTGCCAAAGATTTTGCGCTTCCCAGACATCGACCTGAAACGGCAATTCATGCAATACGTCGCAGACCTGTAGCGCGGTGTCGAGATACTTGCGATCCAGATGTAACTCCAGCTCCTGCATCGCGCGCAACATGCGCTGGCTGGCCACGAATGGCACAGAGACAGTGTCGATTTCAACCTGGTCGGCGCGTATTTGGGTCAGCAATCCTCGCAGGCGAGAGGCATCGAACGGATCGTTGGCCAGTTCCTGGCGGAGGTCTGCATTCAGGCTGAATTCGGCGGCCAGCATCAGCACTCTAGGCTTGGGTATTCCGCTCAGACTCAGGTAGTGCAGCAGCGAAATGTGATCGTTATACATAGTTCGCATTGTGCCTTCCATCTCGGCCAAAGTGGTATCGAGGAGGAGTTGGAGAATGCGTCGCTGCTCGTCCCGAAATAGCGAACTTAGCGAGTAGCGGCTGACCTCGAACTCGCGAGCAAAAAGCAGGATTCCCTCGGCGATGTCCGCACTTAAAAAGGTCTCTCGCATCTTTTGGACGAAATCCTGAAAGCTGTGCAACGTCGCCGCATCGGCGCGTTGGACGGTGGCAGACAGATTTTGATCGCCCCGATACAAGACCGCGAACAAGACTTCCTCGCATTCAAGCGTCACCCGGGAGCAGATTTCTGCTTGACCGTAGGCAAAACGGCGACGTCCCATGCTGAGCAATTCTCCTGAAGTACGACGAACGTCGTAGCAGAACAGCGGCGTGGTTTCCGGCTGAGGCTCGAACATGGAAATGATGGCATAGTGCGCACCCACCCGTTCCAGGTCAATCTCTTGCGCCAATACGCTTTTGCGATAGATCTCCGCTCCGTTGGCGTGCCCGGGTCCGTTGCTTTCCGCCTGGGCCAGACGCTGGAGGAACGCCGGTTCGAGCGCCACGCCGGTGCTGCCAAACAGTTCTGCCGCTAGCTGTAACACGCGGCCCGCGTAGGAAATCACCTGCACCGTTTCGATGCCCGCCAGATCATCGAAAAACCAGCCGCAACTGGTGTACATCAACTGGAGGTGACGCTCCATTTCCATCAGTTTAAGGGCGGTGGTTCTTTGCTCCGGGGAGATTGTGTCGATGCAATACTCCTTCAGGAATGCCTGCTGCGAAGCCTCATTGCGGTTCAAGATCAAGCGAATATAGCCGTCGCGCGCGGCTGCTGGATCGTGAAATAGCAATGCGGCTGTCTGTTGCCACAAAGGCCGTGCCGAGTCGCGGAGCCAATCGAGGGCGCTTCGCAGAGGAGCGCGCCATTTCTGGTTCCAGTCGGGATGCTGGCCGGTGTTACAGCCGCAGTTGGAACGCCATCGCTCAATCCCATGGCTGCAACTCCACGAAGAGTCTTCGCGAATTTCCGCTTCCCATGTAGGCGGGAATTTTTCCAGAAACTGTCCATAGTTGATGAGATTGACTTCAGGGTTCTGTTCGATCAATTGCAGGGCGTAGGCCAACGCCATGTCGCCATGTCGATGGTGGTGGCCGTAGCTTTCGCCGTCCGTGGCGATATGGACCAACTGCGCATCCTGGCCATTGGCGCGGTAGCCGCCCAGCAGGCGCTTCGCCATGTCCCCGCCGTTGTTCAGCAGTCCTTCAAATGCGATGGCTCGCGAAACAGGGCCATCGTAAAAAAACACGCCAATGCTTCGTCCCTGAGATGTACGCACCAGGTAGGGCTGGGTTGGATCGACGCTCGCGTTCGGTGTTTCCAGCCAGGAGGGGGCCTCCGGATCAGCCTCTGTGGCAATCTGCCGGACACGCGCGCACTGGTGCGGCGCCAGAATGGTGAAAAGAATACCGTGCTGCGCCAGCAGGTCCAGGCTTTCCAGATCGACCGCGGTTTCGGAGAGCCACATCCCCTCCGGCTTGCGGCCGAAGCGATGTTCAAAGTCGGCGATTCCCCAACGGATTTGCGTAATCCGGTCCTGAGTGGCAGCAAGCGGAAGAATGATGTGGTTGTAGACCTGTGCGAGGGCCGAGCCATGACCGCCAAACCTTTCCATGCTGATGCGGTCGGCGTCGAGAATTTTCCGGTAGCTGAGGGGGGCGGATTTCTCCATCCACGCCAGCAAGGTGGGGCCGAAATTGAAGCTGATGCGGGAGTAATTGTTGACGATCCGTACGATCTTGTTTTGAATATTCAGGATTCGCGAGCTGCCATTGGCGGCATAGCACTCGTGGTTGATGCGGGCATTCCAATCGTGGTACGGTGCCGCAGATTCCTGCACCTCGATCGCTTCCAGCCAGGCATTTTCTCGCGGAGGCTGGTAGAAATGGCCGTGGATACAGACAAACCGTTGCGGCGCGGTCATCGATTCCTCCGCGCCTGTGGGGTTTCCCCTTCCATCGCCATGTCACTGGCACGCCACAGGTACCAGCTGGCCACGGAGTGCCACGGATGCCAGCGTGCAGCTCGGCGTTTCAGCGTGTCCGGAGTGGGAAGATCTGCAAGGGTAACCGGAGTTCCGGGGCGCAGCTTGCCGAATGTCATCGCGAAACCTTTGCGGATTCCATAATCTGAAACCGGCAACACGTTCGGTCGTCCCATGCGAAAGATAAGCAGCATTTGCACTGTCCAAATGCCGATCCCGCGTACCGCGGTGAGTCGCTCGCAAATCTCTTCATCGGCCATCCGATGCAGCTTCGCCAGCGGCGGCACGATACCCGCCTCGCACTTTTCCGCTAGGTCGCGAATGGCCAGTTGCTTACCGGCAGACAGGCCGGCGGCTCGCAACGCCGGAGCTTTCAGGCGAAGCAGTGCCGCGGGCGTCGGCACCCGATCGGGAAACAAGTCCAGAACGCGGTCATGAATGGCTTTTGCGGCGCGTCCGTGCAGTTGCTGGTAGACGATCGATTCCAGCAGCGCTTCAAACGTGGAATGCGTGGGCTTCAGGCGCAGGGCAAACGGCCCGGAACGCTCGATCAGCCTGGCAAGGCGCGCGTCCGCCGACATCAACTGCCGACACGCAAGCGCGTGGTCGTAGCGAACTTTTCGAAGACCGCCAGTCACTGTTTCCAGTCTATACACTGTTGCCTGGATCGGTTCTCCCGATGCTATCGATTCCCAAAGTCGTTGCGGTGCATCCTTATCTTTTGAGAAAGGCTGCGCACGCATTTTTCGCGGAAATACACCTTAAGGAGAACTGGTCGAATCGGCGAGGTGAACGGTGCAGAGGAACAACGGAAACATACTTCCAGATGAAATTGGATGGATTGTTCGTGGACAGGAACGGCGCGAAGGCACACGGCTGGAAATGCGGGCACCGTTCGATCAATCCCGTATCGGCCATTGTTGGCAGGCGTCATGGTCGGATGCACAGGAGGCGGTTGAAGCGGCGACCGCTGGGTTCGCACGCAGCTCAGCGCTGGGATCCTGGGAGCGGCAAAATATTTTGAACGCAGTTGCCGGTCGACTGCAGTCGGAGCATGAGCGATTTGCGCAGACGATCATGCGCGAAGCCGGCAAGCCGATTACGGCCGCTCGCGCCGAAGTGGACCGAGCAATTTTGACGTTTCGGGTTGCGGCGGAAGAGGCGACCAGAATCGGCGGCGAAGTGCTGCCGCTCGATCTGATCCCATCCGCTGCCGGACGATGGGGCATATCGCGCAGATTTCCATCCGGTCCGGTGCTGGCCATTACGCCGTTTAATTTTCCGTTGAATCTGGTGGCGCATAAGCTGGCTCCTGCCATCGCCTGCGGATGTCCGGTGATATTGAAGCCTGCGCCGCAGACGCCGTTGAGTTCGTGGCTGTTGGTGCGCGCCATTCTCGAAGCGGGGTGGCCAACGGATGCTTTGGCATTTCTGCCGCTTTCCAACGAGGACACGGCGCGACTGGTGGCCGAGGACGATCGCATCCGCGTGGTCAGTTTTACCGGCAGTGAGCGCGTGGGCTGGGAGTTGAAAGCGCTGGCGAAAAAGAAGCGCGTGCTGCTGGAGCTTGGCGGGAACGCGGCATTGATCGTCGCCGGCGACTGGCCGGACCTGGAAGGTGCGGCGCAGTGCGCGGTGAAAGGTGGATTTGGATATGCCGGCCAAAGCTGCATTTCCGTGCAACGGATCTACGTGCAGCAGTCGATCTTCCAGCCGTTTTGCGATGCGCTGCTGCGCCGGGTGGAGAGGCTGCACGTGGGAGATCCAGCGTTGGAGGAGACCGACGTGGGCCCTTTGATCCGCGAGAGCGACGCCAAACGGGTGGAGCAATGGATTGAGGAGGCGATCGATAGCGGTGCCACGCTGCTGGCTGGAGGAAAACGAAATGGCTCGATGGTCCGTCCAACTGTTTTGACCGGAACCTATTCGCCGATGCAAGTGAGGGACGAGGAAATCTTCGGGCCAGTGATTGCCGTGGAACCGTACGAGCATTTTGGCGATTCGATCGCCGCGGTGAATGCCTCCCGCTATGGTTTGCAGGCCGGCTTATTGACGCGGGATGCGGGACTGATTCAGCAGGCGTACGGCGCATTGGAAGTGGGGGCATTGATTGTGGGCGATGCGCCCACATGGCGGCTGGACTCGATGCCGTATGGAGGCGTCAAGGATTCCGGAGAGGGGCGGGAAGGCGTTCGCTATGCCATCGAGGAGATGACCGAACGGCGCTTGCTGGTAATGGCGCTGCAGGCGAGTCCAGGCAGGTAAAACTGTTGGGCGCCAGGCATTGCAAGGGCACCTGGCGTAGATGCAAACGGATTGTGGATTAGCAGTTTTATAGAAAATATTTTCATTCACAGGAAAATTTTTCCTAGAAATATTGGTTTGGGGTTGCCGAACTTTCCATTGCTCCTGTACTCTTTTTTTCGGGTCGCCTAAATTTTCCACGGCGCCAAACCTTAATTTTTGCAACCAAAAACCCGTGTTCGCTCATCGCGAGGAAAATCGCCCGCTGCGATGGGTTCGGGGCAAAATCAACAAGCCTGGCTAAACGCCAGGTAAGCAGGCAGGGAAGCACCTACACATGGCGCAGATTTTTGATCGTAGTTCCAATTCGCTGACTCGGATTAGCCTCGTGCTTTTTGGAGTGATTTTGATCGGAGTGGGCGTGACGCTCAACTACCTGCAGCGTTCTCCGTGGGTCACCCGCCAGGGCCAGCGTCCAGAGCAGCCTGTTCCCTTCAGCCATAAGCACCATGTGCAGGGGCTGGGCCTGCAATGCCAGTACTGCCATACGTCGGTGGAGAAATCGAGCTACGCGGGCATTCCGCCCACCAAGACCTGCATGAATTGCCACGCGCAAGTCTGGACCAATGCCGACCTGCTGGGCCCGGTGCGCAATAGTTGGGCGACCGGTCAGTCGGTTGTGTGGACCAAGGTGCACGACCTGCCGGACTACGTGTATTTCGATCACTCCATCCATGTCAACAAGGGCATCGGCTGTTCGACCTGTCATGGCCGCATCGATGAGATGCCGCTGACCTACCAGGCCAACACGCTGCAGATGGAATGGTGTTTGAACTGTCATCGCAACCCAGTCAAGAACCTCCGCCCGACGTCGGAAATCTACCAGATGGCATGGGAAGGTCCGTCGACGCTGCATCCGGTCTGGTGTACGAACCAGCCCACCACTCCCGGCGTTCCGACGGCACAGTTGGTGAATTGCGTTACGCAGAATCCTGACAATGATGCCGCCCAGGTGGCCGCTCTCGACCCACCGGCGAGTCCCCGTACAGGCACAGACTCGCCGGGTTTTGCGGACATGCAATCGTGGTCTTCTTCGGGCGGTGGGTCGGTCGACGCGCAAGTCCCGGTCAATCCGCATTTCGTGAAATTCACGGACCAAAAGTCCCTTGGGAATTATCTGCTGGTGCAATACCATATTCGTCCGCCGCGGCAGCTTACCAGCTGTGACACCTGTCATCGATGATTCGGGATATGCAGGGGCAAGCGCAGCCGGTTCCGGACGCAGCAACGAAAGACAACCGCAAAGGTCAAGATTCGAAGATGGAAAACGAGCGCAAGACCGGTACCCACGAGGCCATGGCAATGGATTCGGTTGAAAAGTCAAAATCCGCCCAATTGATGGAGACGGCGCAAGCGCGTCTGGCAGGCATGTCGGGCAAGCGGTATTGGCGGACGATCGATGAACTGGCGGATACGCCAGATTTCCAGGATGCCTTGCGGCGAGAATTTCCTCAGCATGCCACCGAGTGGGTGGATTCTGTTTCCCGTCGCGGATTTATGAAGTTGATGGGCGCTTCGATCGCCCTGGCTGGTTTGACAGGCTGTACCAAGCAGCCCGATGAGCCCATTTATCCATACGTAAAGCAGCCGGAAGATCTGGTTCTGGGAAAGCCAATGTATTTTGCCACGGCGCATCCTTTTCCCATGGGCTCGGTTCCCCTGCTGGTCAAGAGCGAGGCGTTTCGGCCCATCAAGCTTGAGGGCAATCCGGAACACCCGATGAATCACGGCACCTCGGACGCCTATACCCAGGGAACGCTGCTGGGCATGTACGATCCGGATCGTTCTAAGCGGCCGTTGCATCGCGGCGAAACGCGCGACTACCCCAATTTTCTGGCAGACTTTACCGCCATGCTGGAGGCGAAGAAAGCGAGCGGCGGGCAAGGACTGTATTTCCTGAGCGGTACTGTCGTTTCGCCAACGCTGGCATCGCAGTGGAAGAGTGCCAACGCGAAATATCCGAACGCAAAATGGTTTCAGTACGATCCAGTCAATCGGGACTCGTCTCGGATCGCGTCGAAACAAGCTTTTGGCGATTTCGTCGATTCACAATACAAGCTGGATGTGGCTGACGTAGTGCTTGCGCTGGATGCGGATTTTCTTTCCGGTCTCTGGCATCCGGGATTTCTGAAGCTGGCGGCGGATTTTGCGCAGCGGCGCTCGCTGGAGCCTGGCGTGGAAATGAACCGCATGTACTCGGTCGAAAGCACTCCTTCGACCACGGGATTCAAGGCGGACCATCGACTGCGGATGCGCGCCAGTCAGATGGAAGGTTTTGCGGCGGCCGTCGCGGCGGGAGTTGGGGCAGGTTCGGCCCCCAGTGGCGACGCGTGGACTGAGGAGCAGACGGCGTATTTGAACGCAGTGGTGAAGGACCTGAAGGCGAATGCCGGCAAGTGCGTTGTGATCCCCGGAGAGCAGGCCGCGCCGGGCGTTCATCTGGCCGCGATAGCAATCAATCAGGCTCTGGGCAACGTGGGCAAGACGGTGGTCTATACGGAGACGGTGAATCCGATGCCCACGGTCGAAATCGACGACCTGAAGCAACTGGTTGCGGACTTGAACGCGGACAAGGTGGACTGGCTGGTGATTCTGGACGCTAATCCGGTGTACAGCGCGCCGGCGGATCTGGAATTTGGAAAGGCCATGGGTCATGCAAAGACGGTGGCCCACCTTGGCTTGTATGTCGACGAAACGGCGAATATCGCGGACTGGCACATCAATGCAGCGCACTATCTGGAAAGCTGGTCGGATGTTCGCGCCTACGATGGGACCGTCAGCATCGTGCAGCCGATGATAGACCCCCTATATGGCGGGAAATCCGCGCATCACGTGCTGCAGGCCATGCTGGACAAGCCCGATCTGTCCCCGATGGAGGCCGTGCGTGAAAATTGGGAATCGGTGCTGGATGGCGCAAGCGTGCAAGGCGGCGCAGGCAAGGCGGGCGCGGCTAAGGCAGTGGATGCCGATGCGGGCCTACCGTGGCGGAAAGCTTTGCATGATGGTTGGATTGCCAACACCGCCTTTGCTCCGAAGTCGGTGAGCGCGAAGAATACGCAATCTGCGGCTGCGACCGCCCCCGATGCAAACGCGATGGAAGTCATCTTCCGTCCCGATCCGACCATCTACGACGGCCGTTATTCCAACCTTGGCTGGATGCAGGAACTGCCGAAGCCGATCGTCAATCTCTCCTGGGACAACGCCGCGCTGATGAGCATCCAGACCTTGACTAGACTGAACGCCAGAGAAAGCGACGTCGTCGAAATTGAATATCAAGGCCGAAAGATCAAGGCTTCGGCCCTGGTTGCGCCCGGACACCCGGACCAAAGCATCACGATCTACCTGGGTTATGGACGGCGTAATGCGGGTCGAGTTGGGACTGGCGCTGGATTCGACGCATTTCCGATTCGGCTATCGTCGTCGCCATTGTTTGCGGTGGGCGCGACGGTGAAAAAGACGGGCGAAACCTACGAGTGCGCTTCGACCAAGAGTCACTACATCGACGATCGCGGTACCTTTGCGCGCGAGTATGGCAACGTTGCGGAGGCAAAAGAGGCAAAGCCGGATACAACGCCGCATTCGCTGGAAGGGCGCGAAGCCGAACAGCGCGGGATCATTCGCGTTGCCACGCTGGAGCAGTATAAGCAGAATCCAAGCTTTGCCGCGGCAAATGCAGAATTCAATGCGCCGACGAAAGACACCACGCTGTTTCCGGTATGGGATTACAGCAAGGGCTATCAGTGGGCGTTGTCGATCGACCTGAATTCCTGCGTTGGCTGCAACGCCTGCATTGTCAGTTGCTATGCGGAAAATAATATTGCCGTGGTCGGGAAGCACCAGGTGAAGGTCGGCCGCGATATGCAGTGGATTCGCATCGACACTTATTTTGAAGGCGATTTGAATGCGCCCAAGGCCTACTTTCAGCCTATGACCTGCCAGCAGTGCGAAAACGCGCCTTGCGAGCAAGTTTGTCCGGTGGGCGCAACCGTCCATACTCCGGAAGGCCTGAATGCGATGATCTATAACCGTTGTGTGGGCACCCGCTATTGTTCGAACAATTGCCCGTACAAGGTGCGCCGTTTTAACTGGCTGCTGTTTTCAGACTATGAGACGGAATCTCTGAAGTTGATGCGCAATCCTGAAGTCACGGTTCGCAGCCGCGGTGTGATGGAAAAATGCACCTACTGCGTGCAGCGGATCAGTAAGGCGAAGATACGCGCCGACAAAGAAAACCGTACCGTTCGGGATGGGGAAATTGTCACGGCTTGTCAGGAGGCGTGCCCGACCCATGCGATTACTTTCGGCAACATCAACGACAAAAATAGCCGCGTATCCAGGATTAAAGCGCAAACCCGCAACTATACCGTCCTGGCAGATCTCAACACCCGTCCTCGGACGTCGTACATCGCCGGGGTGGTCAATCCCAGCCCGGACCTGATGGAAAACGTCTGATCGACAAAGCGATGCACAGATAGTTGAAGGCTGACGCAGCAAGGGAAACCTTAGCGAATTGAAGAGGGTCGCACGAAGCATGGCTACAAAAGATATTTCGCCGCAAAATCCGATGATCGACCCGGAGACGGGAGAACAGCGGGTCATTGCGCCTGGGCATACCTTCCGCTCGGTCACAGAGAAGCTGACGCGCATTGTGCTGACGCCGCACACGCCGCTGGGATGGTTCTTCGGCTTTGCGCTGGCGGGCAGCATCGCGATGATGCTTCTGGTGGCAGTGACCTGGCTGTTCCTGAAAGGCACGGGCATCTGGGGCATCACCATGCCGGTCGCCTGGGGCTTCGCGATCATCAACTTCGTCTGGTGGATCGGGATTGGCCACGCCGGAACGCTGATCTCCGCCATTCTTCTTTTGTTCAAACAGAAGTGGCGCAACTCCATCAACCGTTTTGCGGAAGCCATGACGCTGTTTGCCGTGGTCTGCGCCGCCATGTTCCCGGTGATCCATACCGGGCGACCGTGGCTGGCGATTTACTGGCTCTTTCCGTATCCGAACACGATGAACTATTGGCCGCAGTTCCGTTCCCCGCTGATGTGGGACGTATTTGCGGTCTCCACCTATGCGACCATCTCGGTGGTGTTCTGGTATATCGGAATGATCCCCGATCTTGGAACGATGCGAGATCGTGCGAAGTCCAAATTCGGCCGCTTTATCTATGGCCAGATGGCGCTCGGCTGGCGCGGTTCCGCCCGCCACTGGATGCGATATGAAACCGCATCGCTGCTGCTGGCGGGCTTGGCGACGCCGCTGGTCCTTTCCGTGCATACCGTCATCAGCTTTGATTTTGCTGTGGCGATCATGCCGGGCTGGCATACAACAATTTTTCCGCCGTACTTCGTTGCGGGCGCCATTTACTCCGGGTTCGCCATGGTGCTGACGCTGGCGATTCCAATCCGCAAGTTCTATCACCTGGAAGACCTGATTACCCTGCGGCATCTGGACAACTGCGGCAAAGTGATGCTGGCAACCGGGTTTATTGTGGCCTACGGCTACATGACCGACATCGCGTATGCCTGGTATTCGGCGGACAAATGGGAATTCTTTATGGCGTGGAACCGCATCTTCGGGCCCATGGGCTGGTCCTACTGGATTCTCATCTTCTCCAACATCGCGTTCCCGCTAACTACCCTTTGGTCCCGCCGCCTGCGGCAGAATGTGGTGTACCTGTTTATCGTATCCCTGATTGTGAACACGGGAATGTGGTTTGAACGCTTTGTGATTGTCGTGACCAGTTTGACGCGTGATTACCTGCCGTCTTCCTGGGGAACCTATCGTGCCACGCGCTGGGACTACATGACGTTTGTCGGAACGATGGGCCTATTCACAGCCTTGTTCTTCCTGTTTATTCGCTTGTTACCGATGATTCCCATGTCGGAAATCCGCCAGATTTTGCCGGGCGCAAAGATCAATGAAGCAGAGCTTCAGCACAAGGGGGGTGACTGATGCCAGTGCGCGAAGGGATTTACGGATTGCTGGCTGAGTTTGACACGCCGACTGAACTGGTAATGGCGGCCAAGGCTTCCTATGGAGCCGGGTACCGGCGCATGGACTGCTACACGCCGTATCCGGTGGAAGAGGCCGCAGAAGCCATGGGCTTCGATGAGCCGAAGGAGAAGGGTGTGTCTCGGGTATGCCTTCTGGGAGGCATCCTAGGCGGACTGGCCATGTTTACGCTGGAATCGTGGGTTTCCATTTGGGCCTATCCGCTCAACATTGCCGGGCGCGGCAAGTTTTCCTGGGTGGCCTTTATCATCCCAGCCTACGAATGGACGATTCTATGGGCGGGTCTTTGCGCGGGTTTCGGCATGTTGGCACTGAATCGGTTGCCTGCGCCGTACCATCCCCTCTTCAATGCTCCGAATTTTCGCAACGGCGCAACTTCCGACAAATTTTTCCTTTGCCTGGAGGCCGACGATCCACGGTTTTCCGTGACGGACACACGTTCCCTGCTGGAGTCGCTGCACCCGGTCTCCGTCATCGAAGTGGAGCATTAAATTCATGCCAATGCATTCGACAAATTCGCTTTTCCGCTGGACACTCGCCGCTGCCACGCTCGCCGTGCTGATGCCGGTTTCCGGATGCCGGCAGGACATGCAGAACCAGCCCAAAATGATTCCGCAGCGCGAGTCGAGTTTTTTTGCCAGTGGCCGCTCTGTACGGCCGCAGGTGCTGGGCTCGGTAGCACGCGGCCAGCTCGACGCCGATACGTATTTCTATACCGGCATGATCGATAAAAAAGAGCAAGACGCGATGCCGTTCCCGGTCACAATGACAGTGCTCAAGCGCGGTCAGGAGCGTTTTGATATCTATTGCACGCCTTGCCATTCTCGTGTCGGAAATGGCCGGGGGATGATCGTGGAGCGCGGCTACAAGCCGGCAGGAAACTTCCAGGCCGCTATCATCCGCAGCAAACCGTTGAGCCATTATTTTCGTGTGATGACGAGTGGATACGGCGCCATGCCGGATTATGCGGCGCAGTTGACCCCTCAAGATCGATGGGCGATAGCGGCTTACATTCGAGCGTTGCAGCTAAGTCAAAATGCCACACTGGAAGACGTTCCGCCAGGGACGAACATTCAGACGCTGGCCGAGGTCTCGCAGCAGATGGGATATTCGCCCAACTTTCCCGATGAATGGACGGTTCCGGAGTTGACGAACGTGCCCAGCGCGTCGGACATGAAGTCGGACATCGACGCAGGAAAAAAGATGCCCGCGAAAACACAAAACGCACCCAAGAACAACTCCTCGATCAAGGGAGCAAGGTAGACGGTGACGGACTCAAGCATGGAACACGAAACCCACGCATATCAGCTACCCGCAGACCTCAGCGCTCCGCCAGCGGTGTTGCGCTGGCGTCTTCGCGCCATCTCCATCGCAGCGGTTTTTGCAGTGCTGGCAGTGGTCGACCTTTTGATCAGTCATAGCTTCGACTACGTGTTGCGCGGATGGCTGATGGGAGTAATGATTTGCCTGAGCTTTTGTCTCGGCGGCCTCGCGCTATTGATGGTGCAATGGGTGACCGGCGGAAAATGGGGACTCCTGATTCGTCGTCCGCTGGAGGCGATGAGTCGAACTTTGCCGCTGGTATTTCTGATGTTTCTGCCGATCGCGATATTTGCCAAGCGCTTGTACATCTGGGCGCGGGTGACTGATCCGCAGGCAGCGTTGCACGCCGGCATTATAGATGCCATGCAAGCGCATGCCATCGAATATAAGCGACCGTATCTAAACCTGGAAGGTTTCTGGATTCGCGGGTTTGCATACTTCATCATCTTCGGAATCTTTGTTTATTTTCTGAATCGCTGGTCGCTGCAGCGCGATATGGACATGAACCATGGCAACTGGTTCTGGCAGAAGCGTTTTGAAAATCTCAGCGGTCCCGGCCTGGTCATCTATTCGCTGGTATTGACCGGCATGTGTGTGGATTGGGTCATGTCGCTCGATCCCACCTGGTTTTCGTCGATGTACGGATTCATGTTCATCGTTTCGCAGGGATATGCGGCGTTAGCTCTCGCGGTCCTGATGGTGCTGGCTTTGTCGCAGTATGAGCCACTCAACGCCATCTTCCGCGTGCGGGAACAACACGATCTCGGCAAATTGCTGTTTGCATTTGTCATGTTGAACATCTACATGGCGTTTTCGCAGTACCTGATCATCTGGTCCGGCAATCTCCCCAACGAAATTCGCTGGTATATGGATCGGATCACCGGCGGATGGGGACCGATCGCGGGACTGGACTTCCTTTTCCACTGGGTGCTTCCCTTCTTTCTGCTGTTGTCGCGCGACCTGAAGCGCAATAAGCGGAGGCTGGCCACGGTTTGCTGCATCATGCTGTTTGCGCGCTTCTGGGATACGTGGTGGTTGATTGCCCCGAACTTCCCTCAAGATCGCCGCAATCTCCATTTCAGCTTTGGCATGTTGCAATACATTTTTGTCCCCGCGGCGATGGTCGGGCTATGGATGGCCTATTACTTCACGACCTTGCGGACGCGCGGTTTGGTGGCATTGAACGATCCGCATCTGCCTGAAATTCTGGAGCCTGAACATGCCCACGCATAGACCCAACGATCCACACGATCGCAACAAACCGGACTCGCCGGACGATTTTATGACGCTGCATCAGGAGGGCGATTCGGAAAGCAAGAAGGTCGGATACGAGCTGTCGGACGCCAACATCGCCGATATTGCCGGATTTCTGGTGGTGATGGCCGCTTCCATTGCGGTGGTGTTTGTCCTCGCCTTCGGGATCGGGAAATTGATCTATTCCGGGTTGAACCGCGAGGACGGCCCGCCGAATAAGTGGAGTCGGATGGCAGGCGTGAAGCCGGGCAACATGCAATCGAACCCGCAGATTGAGCAGCAGCAGTTGCAGCAACTGGTGAAGAGATTTCCGACTCCTCGGCTGCAGGCGGACGATGGCAATATCGATGTCGCCGACATGCATGCCCGCGAGGACATGCTGCTGCAGCACTACACCTGGGCGGACGAACAAAAGCAAACGGTCAGAATTCCGATTGAACGCGCCATGCAGATCCTTGCCCAGAAGGGGCTTGCAGTGGAGAGCCAGCAAGGTCCGCAGGAGCGGGCAATGTTTGGAGACGGCCAAAAAACTGTACCAGCTCCGCTGACGAATGGGTTCGCGCGCACCGGACCCGAATTGCAAATGATCGAGGCACGAGACCAGCGCTTGGGAATTGGGCCGTATTCCGAAATCCATGCGGAGCATCCGGTCCACTAGGATTGATGAGAACAGTTCCAACAATTCGATTCCACTTCGCGGCGTCCCGGGCGTGGAAGGCGGTCTTGTGTGCCTGCCTGATGGCTGCATTCGCACCCGCGATCGCCCCTGCCCAGGTGGCTCCGATTGGCGAAAAGTCCATGGGGGACCCAGCCCAGACGAAGTTGCCGCAAGTTCTGCAGAAAACCACGATTCAGCAGAATCTCGATCAGCCTCTTCCGCTGAATGCAGAGTTTCGCGATGAGACCGGCCGCACGGTTCATCTGGGCGACTATTTCGGCAAGCGTCCAGCGATCCTGGCCTTGGTCTATTACCGTTGCAACATGCTTTGTCCTGAGGAATTGAACGGACTTGTAGGCGCTCTGGAAATGCTAAAGTTCACGCCGGGGAAAGACTTCGACGTGATCGTGGCCAGCTTTGACCCCAGTGATACGCCGGCGGAAGCGGCCTCGCAGAAAGCGCTGTACGTAAAACGCTACGGCCGGCCGGACACGGCGAATGGCTGGCATTTCCTTACCGGTCCGCAATCCTCCATCACCGCGCTGACCAAGGCTGTGGGTTTTGGGTATGTCAGCGTGCCCGGGCCAGATGGAAAAATCAATCAGTATGCCCATCCCAGCTCCATCGAATTGATCACGACCGAGGGCATGATTTCGCAATACTACCTGGGTGTCGAGTATTCCGCTCGCGATATGCGAGCCGGGCTGGTGGAAGCCTCGCATGGCCAGATCGGAACTCCGGTGGATTTGATCTACACCTATTGCTACCACTACGACCCGCACATGGCGAAAAACAGCATGATTGTGGTGCGCATCGTGCAATTGGGTTGCGTGTTGACGGTGCTGGCATTAGGAGCATTTATTTTGATTTCGCTGCGGCAGGAAGCTATGCAGGGTGGCAACGCGGCAGCTACGAAAAGGGCGAACGGGTAAAACATACATGTCGCACATCAGTCCTGTACTTTGGCAGTTTTTAGTGAATTGGCTCAAGAACTCTGCAATTTTCCCGCCGGAGGCCTCCACGATCGCTCCGTACGCGGATGCATTGTATTTTGCGTTGGTTGGAATGACGATCACAGGTCTGGTGCTGGTGATGACCATGGTCCTGGTCTTTTCTCTGCGCTATCGCCAAGGGCGGCATCCGGAGGCGGTCCAGATTGAGGGCTCGACGCTGCTGGAGGCGACCTGGACGCTCATCCCGCTGGGGATTTTTCTGGTGTTTTTCGTATGGGGCGCGCTGCTCTATTTCCGCGTGTTCAATCCTCCGCCGAATTCCATGAATGTCTACGTGGTGGGCAAGCAGTGGATGTGGAAGGTCGAACATCCCGGTGGACAGCATGAAATCAATGCGCTGCATATTCCGGAAGGCGTGCCGATCCAGGTGACATTGATCTCGCAGGATGTGTTCCACGGCTTCTCCATCCCAGCGTTTCGCGTGAAGCGCGAAGCTATTCCCGGACGCTACACGACGGTATATTTTGAAGCGACCAAGCCGGGAAAATATCATTTGTTCTGTACGCAGTATTGCGGTACCGACCATTCCAGTATGATCGGATGGATCTATGTGATGACGCCCGAAAAATATAGCGAATGGGAAGCTGGGAATACCAGTGGCTCTTCGCTGGCACAGAACGGTGAGCGTCTCTTTGCCAGCGTGGGCTGCAACGCATGTCACAACGGCACCGCTTCGGCCCGCGGCCCGAACCTCGCCAATGTGTATAACACGCGGATTCGTTTGACGGACGGCTCCACCGCGATTGCGAACGAGGCCTATCTTCGCGAAGCAATTCTGAATCCCTCCACCCATGTGCCCGCCGGTTATGCGCCGATCATGCCCACGTACCAGGGGCAAATCAGCGAAGACGGGCTGATCGATCTGGTGGAATACATCAAGAGCCTGGATTCCAACTACCGTATCCAGCAGACATTGAATAAATCTCAGATATCCTCTGCGCAATCTTCAACTGAAGGAAAGACGGTCCCAGCACAAGGAGCAGCAAAGCCATGAGCACCATCGTATCGCTACCCGACCAGTCGACAGCGAAGCTGCCAGCGAAAAGCTATCTCAATCAGGAGTACGGGCTGAAGAGTTGGCTGCTGACGGGCGATCATAAACGGATCGCGATGCTATATCTGTTTTCGATCACGTTCTTCTTCGTGATCGGCGGTTTACTTGCGGGCTTGATTCGGCTGGAGCTATTGACGCCGCCCAGTGACCTGATGGCGACGGACACCTACAACAAAGTATTCAGCATGCACGGCATCATCATGATCTTTCTGTTCCTGGTGCCGTCGGTTCCCGCCACAATTGGAAACTTCCTGATTCCCCTGATGGTTGGCGCGAGAGACCTTGCCTTCCCCAAGATCAACCTGCTCAGCTGGTACCTGTATATGGGTGGCGGCCTGTTTGTGCTGGCGGCAATGGTGCTGGGCGGCGTGGATACCGGCTGGACCTTCACGACCCCGCTCTCAACGCACTACTTGAATACGCATGTTGTGACAGCAGCGATGGGAATCTTTCTAGCGGGTTTCTCTTCCATCTTTACCGGCCTCAACTTTATCGTCACGATTCACCGTATGCGTTGTCCGGGCATGACGTGGTTCCGCTTACCCCTGTTCGTCTGGGGGCATTACGCAACTTCCATAATTATGATTCTCGGTACTCCGGTGCTGGCCATCACGCTGGTGCTAGTGGCGCTGGAACGTACCATGAACATCGGCGTGTTTGACCCGACCAAGGGCGGCGACCCGCTACTGTTTCAACATTTGTTCTGGTTCTATTCGCATCCCGCAGTCTACATTATGATTTTGCCTGGGATGGCAGTCATCTCAGAGGTGATCAGTACCTTTTCTCGGAAGCGCGTGTTCGGGTATACCGCGGTCGCATTTTCTTCGGTCGCAATTGCCGTCTTCGGCTTTCTGGTTTGGGAACATCACATGTTCATCATGGGCGTCAGTCAGTACTCAGCGCTGGTCTTCTCGCTGCTGACGATGCTGGTTGCGGTGCCGTCCGCCATCAAGATCTTCAACTGGTCGATGACGCTGTACAAAGGTTCCATCACCTTTGAAACCCCGATGCTATACGCCTTCGGCTTTATGGGCCTGTTTACCATCGGCGGACTGACGGGAATTTTTCTGGCGACCTTGGGCATGGACATTCACCTGACAGAGACGTACTTCATCGTGGCGCAAGATCGGAA
>JAJZCA010000292.1 GCA_021798735.1 Acidobacteriota bacterium
GAAGCGGAAGGGTGGAATGCCGAAGAAACGCTGGGAGATGATCGGCAGCTTCTCGCAGCGAATGCGCAGCTTCATCTTCTGTCCCAAAAAGGTCGCGGCAAAGTAGGCCGCCGCCGTGACCAGCACGACCAAGTTCTTCAATCGCCGATACTTCATCACCCGGATGTCCTCCAGGTGATAGCTCTGCTTGAGAAAGCGAAAAGTCTCCTCAATTTTCCAGCGTGTCAGGTAGATTTGCGCAATCCACCATAGCGATTGCGAGTCCCGCGCTCCTTCCAGCGCGTTGGTCAGCAGCAGCATCGGTTCTTCTCCGAATCCAGCCACCACCACCAGGTCCAAGGGTTCGTCGCGCCCAAGGAGACGAATTCGAAGTGTCGTCAATTCGCGCGAAGAGGTTGCTTTCTTAGGTTTTCATACCGGGTGCACCAGGTTCGCCCTTCGACTTCGCTCAGCGCAGGCTCTGCTGCCCTGGGCTGGCAGAATGATTTTGCACACACTACTCCCACGCGCTTGGACATTCACTGAGTTTCATCCTTGAATCAGGGTTTCGCGCCCTTGCTAAAACTTTTCGCCGCGCGTTTCATGCCGGCACTGCCATCCGCGAGGTCTTGCGAATTCATGGCCGGCCGAACCGTAATCCTGGCATTGAAGGCGAGAAACCATGGTTCGGCAATGGCGGTCAATTGCGAAGATTCCTTCATCTCGAAGAATATATAGGCTGTGCGTTCGCCGGCGTCTTCGGAGAAATACGCCGCTTCGGGTTTCAAATCATCCAGGATTTTCTGGATCGTGGTCCCTAGACTGCCATTTCGAACGGCAGCGTTGCCCGCTTCGACAGGAATGGAAACTTTCAGTAGCATGCGCATCGTACGTTCCCTCCACGGGCAAGGGAATTGTACTCGCCTTTTCGAGGAAACGCTGAAAGTATCCGAGCAGCGCGATGGGTCGAGATGCCCCAGGTTCGCGCTTCGCACGAATTCCCACATCTCAAAATCGAGATGTGGGGCACCCAGATTCTCCCATGATTGCGCTAGTTACTCAGGACGGCGCGGTAGCGGACCTGGTTTTTCTTCAGCTTGGCGACGGCGTCATTTACCTTGGCCATGGGGAAGCTTTCGGTGATCGCTTTAACTCCATGGCGCGCGGCGACGGTGAGCATCTCCTGCAACATGCTGGGGCTGCCGCTGGGGCTTCCGGCGATACTGCGCTGGCCGGCGATCAATGGAAATGCCTGTGCGGAAATGGGGCTGGGAGGCACGCCGACAACGGCTAAAGTTCCGCGGGGACGCAGCGCTGCAATGAGGGTGTTCCAGTCGGGGTCTTGATTGATGGTTGACAGAACCAGATCGAACGAGCCGGCGAGTTTCTTCATGGCTTCGTTATCGCGGGAGTTGACGAAATGATGCGCGCCCATCGACTTGGCTTCCGCCTCCTTGTTGGGCGAGGTCGAGACGGCCGTGACTTCCGCGCCGAAGACGCAGGCAAATTGCAGCGCCAGGTGACCGAGTCCTCCAATGCCGACGACGGCGACGCGCGAACCGGGGAAAACTCCGGCGGTGCGAATCGGGTTGTAGACAGTGATGCCGCCGCACATCATGGGAGCGGTACCTTCGCTGGCCAATGCGTCCGGTACCGGAATGGCGAAGCGGGCATTGACACGGGTTTTCTCGGCGAATCCGCCATGGCGATGCACGCAGGTGGCAACGTTTTGGGCGCAAAGATTTTCATCGCCGCGCAGACACCACTCGCAGGTGCCGCAGGAGTCTGCCTGCCAGCCGACGGCGACGCGCTGGCCAAGGCTGCGGTCTTTTACCTGGCTGCCCATGGCCGAGATGACGCCGACAATTTCATGTCCGGGGATGAAGGGATACTGTGTCAATCCCCAATCGTTGTCGATCAGATGCAGATCGCTGTGGCAGATGCCGCAATGCGTGATGGCGATCTCTACTTCATTCGGTTTCAGTTCCTGAGTGTCGTACTTGAAGGGCAGCAGTTCAGCGCCTGCAGCGTGGGTGGCGTAACCATGAATCGTGCTCATCGGAGTGATTTCTCTTCTTTCCGGGGGTTGATAAAAGCGAAAAAGGATTCCTCAATAAAGTACATCACAACCAAGGGGGATACGTTACGGTTGAACGTCCAGCGTCAACACCTGGGAACCGGCGACCGCCATATCCAGGTGTTCGGAGCCAAGCGCAATGGCGGTTTCGCCATCGATGGAGAAGCTTCCATTGTTTTCCACCGGCTGCAAAATATTTGCCATGGTCAGCGGAACGGCCGGCAGATTGTGGCCCTGCACCCTGGCTTGCGGCACGGGCACCAGCAGGGTTGCGTACAGCAGATTGTTCGGATGCAGTTGGTTCAGGCGGGCGATGGTCTCGCCCAGCCCCAGCGGAGGCGCGGACGGGTTTGGAATCAGATGCAAGGTATGGTCGAGCGTGGTGCCATCGCTGATGAGCAGGCGAACTTGCCCGGGCGGCAGCGTGTCCGGCAACGCGACCGTCCAACGAAGAATTTTCTGCGGCTCGCGATAGGGGTGCAGGGTCGCTTCCACCGTGACGCGATCGCCGGCATGGACCCGGCTGGCGAGCACCCGTGCTGCGTCCAGCCGCGCCGATTGCCGGCCAGGCGATGTATTCAGCGTCAACGAAACCTGCCGAATGGACGGCATTTCGCGGGGATTGCTGTAGAGACTTTCGAAGCGCTGGGCCACGGCAATGGCGACGGCCAGGCTGGCGGGCTGCTGATTGGTTGAGGCAAACCAATCGTCAATGCGTACGTCCGGATATCCCGCGACAGAGATGGTGCCGCGCAGTTCATCGGTGGAAGGATCGTTGTAGCCATTGGTATCCTGCATGGCCTGATACACGGTCGCGAGCAGCGCCGCGGAGGTGAGACGTGGATGCTCGACCACAGCAAAGCGATAGGTATGCGGCTGCGCAATTCCACCCAGCGCCAGCGTCACGGGAATCATGCTGGCTTTTTTGCCAAAGACGCCAAGGATGCCGGACTCGCGGTCCTGGGTAAACGATCCGACGGTCTCGGTGGTGTTGACGATCTTGATCGGCTCCAGGGACGAAGCCACAGTGGCGACGACCTGGGCTTTGGTCATGGGCAGGGAGACATCGCCGAAACGCGTGATGGGATGTCCGCAGGCCAGCAACCGTTTGGGATCAACATAGGTGACGGTGCAGGTGGCCGCCATGTCGAAGTCGCCGGATACGATGATGGCGCTGATGGCTGAACCCGGCACGACGGGAGCAGGGTCGACCGCGTTGGGAGTGGCGCTACCGAGACCAGACACGGGAGTGAGTCCATAGGAACGGAAGCGCTGCTGAAACATGTGAATGGCCTGGGGCGAGAAGCCGTCGAACACCAGCGGAGTTTCAATGGGATGGACGGCAGAATCCGTCGAGGAAGACCACGGCGGCGCGGAGGAAGCGCTTGCGGGCTGGTTCGCAGCCAGCGCGGGCGCAGAGTTGAGCGGATACTGGGGCGCGTCGGAGGTCGAGGCTTCTACGGAAGAAATTCCTGAGGGTCTGTCGTCCTCTTTCGCAACTTCCAACATTTGCGCGATGGGCGTGATGCCGGCGATGGGCTGTTTTGTGAACTGGCCGATGCGGAATCCAATGGCGCCAACTAATTTGCCGTCGATATAAACAGGGCTGCCGCTCATGCCGGCCACGACGCCGTCGTACTCCGCCTGGGTGCCGAGCAGGCGCGCCAGAATCATGTCCTTGCCGGGGCCGATGGCGTCGTGCAGCACGCCGAGAATCTCCAGGTCAATGGCTTCCGGCTTGCTGCCTACCAGCACAGTGTAGGCGGTGCCGTGCAGCCCGGCATGCACCTGCGACAACGGATACATCGGCTGCGTGGCCAGCGAAATGGCAGGCGCGGGTGTGGGCGCAGGCGGTGGCGCGACTGCTGCCAAGTTTTGCGCGGCGGTGAACGAAGCGCAGGCCGCGATCACCAGGAGGACGGTGGCCGACCGGGAAAGTCTTCGAAGAAAGGTATGCACATTATTAGAGTAGAGGGGAAGTGGCCGCTAAGGAAGTGGGCAGGTCGCAGAGGCCCAGTGTAAGATTCAAATTTGCTACGCCGTTGCGGCTTTTGGCCTGAAAAGAACGTTTTGGCGCGCAAATCGAGGATTCATGGTGTCAACTGCTTCCGTGCTGGCCATTGGCCTGGGGACGAATCTGACCGGGATCGACTGGCTGATTATGCTGGTGTATTTCGTGTTTGTGCTGGGCATCGGCTTTCTGCTGAAGCGGCACATGCGCACCAGCACCGACTTCTTCCTGGCTGGCCGGGCGCTTCCGGCGTGGGTGTGCGGGCTGGCCTTCATTTCCGCGAACCTGGGCGCACAGGAAGTGATCGGCATGGGCGCCTCGGGCGCAAAATACGGCATCGCGACCAGCCAGTTTTACTGGATCGGCGCGATTCCGGCGATGGTGTTTGTCGGCCTGTTCATGATGCCGTTCTATTACGGGTCGAAGGCGCGCTCGGTGCCGGAATATCTGAAGCTTCGCTACGACGAGAAGACGCGCGCGTGGAATGCCGGTTCCTTCGCCATCATGACGGTGTTCTCCTCCGGCATTTCCATGTATGCGATGGCCAAGCTGATTCAGGTGCTGCATATTTTCGATGGAGTGTTTCTTCATTTCGGCCTGCCTCTGGGCTGGATCTTTCACTTCTCGATTTTTCTGTCCGCGGTCATTGTGCTGGGCTACATCTCGCTGGGTGGGCTGACCAGCGCCATCTAC
>JAJZCA010000293.1 GCA_021798735.1 Acidobacteriota bacterium
GACAAGGCCTGTAACGGCCGATGAATTGTCTGGCGGTGCCGCAGGGAGCAATGGGTTTCCATCTCGGGCCAATTCGTTCCAGAGCGGATCCGTGAGATGTCGAGGAGAAACGTCCCAGTCGGTTGATCTTACAGAAGCAAGGTATGCTGACCTGGCTCGTGGAGAATACGTTCATGCGTTCGATCTGCCTCTGGCTCCTTTTCATCCTGTTTCCGATCACGAGCTCGGCTGCCAAGGTGATGCTCTTTCAGGAGCCAGGGTTTCCAACTGTTGACAGCGAACCAGTCAGCCTGGCTACCCTGCGGTCGGCCCTGGGGCCGGACGCTCAGGTGGTGAATCTTGCTGCGTTGCAGAACGTAGCGGCACTTGAGAACGTGGACCTCCTCGTGTTGCCCTATGGATCGGCGGTTCCGGTGAGTGCGTGGGCAGGCATCAAGGCGTACCTTGACCGTGGAGGCCACCTGCTCATTCTCGGCGGCCAGCCACTGCACGTACCGGTGAGCGGGGAAGAAGGTCACTTCCGGCAGGAGTATCCGCAGGACACCTTCGGCCGTGTGCTCGGATTTGAGCACACCTCTAAAGTTCCAGCTCCCGGCGATGCGCATTTTGCCTGGCGTGAGGGTTATTCGTTTCTCCCCCGGATTGCCGTTCATGCGAAAGCCTATTTTGCGGTGGGCGGACATTTGAATGGCTTGGGCTACATGGTCTCACTGGATGGAGAGAAGGTGGCCGCGCCAGTTATTGTCTCTGATCATTTGGATAGCCGGGTCGGGAATCGCATGCTGGGCGCGCGGATTGTTGCGCTGGATTTCGATCCTGAGCCAGGGTTCTGGGAATCGAAGGATGGGATCGCCATGATTCGGGCTGCCGGTCGCTACGCCGAAGATGGGGCGACCGAGTTCTGGATCGAGACGCAGTTTGCAGCGATTCGCCCCGACGAGATTCCGGAGTTGATGCTGCATCTGCGGCATCCAGAGATCGCGGGCAGACCGCCACAGTCGGGGGAGGCGAAGGTGGAGTTGCTGACCCACGACAAGGTGGTCGAATCGGTGACCTGCGCCATGCCACTCGCCCAGAGTGCAGACGTCCCCATCCACTTCGACCGCACTCTGCCCGCGGGATTTTATGTGGTGCGTGCGACGTATTCAAATCAAGGGAAACCCCAGGAGTACTATGCGAACGGATTCGTGGTTGAAGAGTTATCGGCCCTCAGGAAGGGTCCGACGCTTGGGGTGCATGGCGACTTCCTGAGTCTAGGCGGCAAGCCTTTCCTTCCGGTAGGCACCAATTACTTCACAACCGAAGATGACGGTTGGGATTTTTCCGGTGCACGCAATGCCCTGGTGTGGGAGCGGGATCTTGCGGATATGGAGCGGCACAACGTGACGTTTGTGCGTACAGGAGTCTGGATGCCGAACACACGCTTTGTCGAACCGTCAACGGGCGGCGTGAACGTCCGCTTCCTGCGCAATGTTGAGGCGTTTCTGGCAGCGGCGCAGGCACACCATATCGTCGTCAACTTCAACTTCTTCTCAGCCACCCCGCGCCACTCCGAGATGCAACGGCGGGAACGCGCAGATTCGCAAACGCCGCTGCCGAATCCCTATCTTGATCCAGCGTCAGTGAGCATGGAGCAGAGCTACATCCTCTCCGTGGTGCGGCATTTCATCCATGTGCCGTGGCTTTGTTATGACCTTATCAACGAGCCAAGTTTCTCGAATCCGCAGGTGGTTTACCGTGGCAACGTACCGAATGGCGATTCTGTGGAGAAACGTGACTGGGACGACTGGCTACATGGGAAATACGGCAACCTGGAAGATCTGGCCGAGGCATGGGCAGTGCCGCCGACGGTCCTGGGCAGCTTCGACCATATTCCTCTGCCAGCGCGCGAAGACATGTCGTGGACGCGCTATGGCAATCCCGAAGAGGTGCGCGCCGTCGACTATAACCTATTTGCGCAGGCGATGTTCTCCCAATGGGCGAGCAGCATGATAGGTGCGATTCGGTCCACTGGCAGTCAGCAGTTGATCGACGTGGGGCAGGACGAAGGTGGAGTTACCGATCGCGTTCTCAACCAGTTCTATGCGACCAGCGGGGTATCCTTCACGGTGAATCATACGTATTGGCAGGATGACGCGCTGTTGTGGGATTCAGTAGTGGCGAAGTATCCGGGCATGCCAAACATCACGGGCGAGACGGGCTACCAACCGGTGGCGGCTCCGGATGGCGCGTGGCGGTATGACGAGTTTACGGGGAAGGGTCTCGAAGAGCGGAAGTGGGCGCTCGGCTTCGCAGCAGGTTCGAGCGGCGCTCTGCAATGGGATTGGGCGCGCGAGATCAATTTTGGGATCGAGCGCAGCGACGGTTCCGCAAAAGTATGGGAGAAGATGCTGCGTGACCTGGGTGGGTTCGCTAAAGAAGCTGAACCCTACGCGACGGGTCTGGAGTTGCCACAGGTCGCGATTGTGCTGCCGCAGTCGTTGCAATTGTCGGTCTATAACTCTCAGGCTCTTAAGGCGCAACAGACCGCAGTGCGCGTCCTGTACAACTATGACCACACGGCGGCCTATGCCGTAGGAGAGTATCAAATCAACACCCTGGGCAACCCACGGCTGATCGTTCTGCCATCCGCATACGGGCTGACAGATGCAGCGTGGAGGGTATTGGAAGAACAGGTGCGCGCTGGGGCAACTCTTTTAATCAGCGGGCCGTTTGCAGCCGGCGCACATTTGCATCCCACTGACCGGGCCGTTCGGGTGGGGATGGGTTACAAGACAGTTCCTCTTGAAGAGCGCGATCAGACGCTTCACTGGGCCGGCAAGCCGTTGCCTCTGGTGTACTCGGGTACGACGACCACAGTTCTAGCTCGAGCGCAGTTGCCTGACGATGAGGAGTGGAGAGAGATCCAGTTGGGCCATGGACGGATTCTTTTTTCCGTATTCCCGTTGGAGTTGAATGACCGGCTCAGCTCTGTTGCGGCAGTGTATGCATACGCGATGAAAACTGCCGGGGTTAAACCGACTTACCTTACGACGGTCGACAGCCCTGGCATCCTCATCTGCCCTACCGTGTGGCCACACGCGACTCTTTATGTTCTGACCTCGGAATCGGGCGAGAGATTTATCTCATTTCGTGACGAAAGGAGCGGAAGGATGATTATGGGAACCCTGCAACCGGGACGTGCGGCGCTGCTGCTCATTGGAGAGAATGGCGCGATCGTGGCGAGCTACAACTGGCGGGGCGTCATGTAACGTTGATCTCGGTTTTCCATTACGGTCCTGAGCAACCACAGGATGAAATTCTGACAGAAGCGGTCGCGAGGAAAGGAAGGCTGCCAAGGAGACTCTGCACAAGCCCTGCGACGATTGCGTTTACCTTTTTTCCCCGGTCGTTTCAGCTAAGCCATGATCTACGCCGCGGTGTGCCTGGCTGGGCTCAAGCATCCTCATGTTTTGGTTCATCCCGATCGGACTTAAACGGAACGGATACTATCAGTTAGGGCATGTCTGCTACAATTCCTAATCGATTCTGCAGCCTTTGCTGACAAAAGAGCGTATGGCACAAATGGAACAACGCAAGACGACTATCGCGGATGTGGCTCGTCTGGCAGGCGTTGGCAAAATGACCGTATCCCGATTTCTGAACGGGAGCGCCAAGGTATCGGAAGAGACCGCCGAGAAGGTTCATCGCGCCATCAAGAACCTGCACTACCAGCCGAATGAGATTGCTCGGAGTCTGCGAGGCCTGAACTCCAAGACGATAGGTGTTATTGTTCCCTATCTTCTTGATCCGTTTTTTGCAACCTGCGCTCATGCGATCTCCACGGTAGCCAAGGAGCAGGGGTACTCTGTGATCCTGACCACTTCTGACGAGAATCCGGAGATCGAGCACAAGCAGGCCATATTGATGTTGCGGCGTCAGGTGAACGGACTTGTGATGATTCCGGTAGCGGGGAATGACCATCTCTATGTTGGAGAGGCTTTTTCACATATTCCGATTGTTTCGCTGGACCGGCCGCTCGCAGGACCTCATTTCGACTCGGTTCTGGTTGCGAATCGAGCCGGCGCCAAAGCGGTGGTGGAGCATCTGATCGGCCACGGTCACCGGAACATCGCTTTTCTCGGACTCAACCGCAGCCTTTACGCCGTCAACACCCGATATGCGGGATATTGCGATGCGTTGGCTCAGTCAGGATATCCGCCCGGTCCGTATCTCGACTGCATCTCCCAAGAGAAATGTGCTGCACTGATTCGTTCGCAGCTGCAGAGCAGTCAACCGCCGACTGCATTTTTCGCAAGTAACAACCTGACGATGCGTTACTTGCTGCACACCCTGTATGCGGAGCGCGTAGCAATTCCGCGCAGAGTCGCCGTGGCAGGTTTTGATGATATTGAGATGGCCGACGTGGCGCATCCTTCGATTACAGTGATTCGTCAGCCCGTGTATCAAATTGGTGAACTCGCGGCCAATCTGCTGTTCAAGCGGATTTCGGGCGCTGATGTTGCGGAGACCCGCAACCGCGTGGTACTTCCCGTGGAACTGATTCTTCGCGGCTCCTGTGGCTGCAAAGCCAGATTTGCGAAATCAGCGAGTGACAATTTCACCAGCATTGTCATCAACCCCGAAACGCTTCCTGAGCAGATGCCGATGTTGGATTAGATCTCCGCATCATTGCCGGTGAGAGGTGAACTCTTTTCAGCAGATGCCCGGAGGATGCAGTTCGTTATCGTCACTTTTGTGGCCCGCCCT
>JAJZCA010000294.1 GCA_021798735.1 Acidobacteriota bacterium
CTGTTGGTGGCGACCATTCTCTCCGCGCAGTGTACGGATGTCCGCGTCAACATGGTGACGCCCGCGCTGTTCCAGCGCTTCCCTACTCCGCAGGCGATGGCGAAGGCCCCGCAGGCGGAAATGGAAGAGTTGGTCCGCACCACTGGATTTTTCCGTAATAAGGCGAAGAACATTATCGGTGCGGCGCAAAATATCATCGCAGAATTTGGCGGCAAAGTTCCGCAGACGATGGAGGATCTGCTGAAGATTCCCGGTGTGGCGCGGAAGACGGCGAATGTCGTTTCCGGCTCATGGTACAAAATTCCGCTGGGAGTGGTGGTGGATACGCACGTGATGCGCATCTCGCAGCGGCTGGAACTGACGAAGTCGTCGACACCAGAAAAAATTGAACAGGATTTGATGCAACTGATTCCGCAGTCCGCGTGGATCGACTTTTCCCATCGCATCATTCATTTTGGGCGGGAGATTTGCATCGCGCGCAAACCTCGCTGCGCAGATTGCTTCCTGGAAGACATTTGCAACTCCAAAGACAAGACGTGGAGCACGCATTAGCTACACGCGCATGTGTTGGCGTGTCGCCGACCAGCGGCACAACGCTGCGACTAAGCCGGAGATGTTGTATTCCGTGGCTTCAACGGCGGGTTCGATGCCGTGATTTCTTAAGGTCTGACTCGTGATGGGACCTATGGAGGCTGCGGCCATACTAGGCGGCCAGGCGGGTACATTTGCTTCGCGCAGCAGGCGAAAGAAATTCGTTACAGTAGAAGAACTGGTAAATGTGACGGCGTCCGGAAGCCGGCTGGGCGCAGCGAAAACAAGCCGCAAAGCCTCACTCGATGAGGCTGGAACGACGGTCTGGTAGGCATCGACCACATTCACGGTGGCGCCTGCTTTTCTCAGTTCGTCCGGAAGCACATCGCGCGCAACTTTGGCGCGCACCAGTAAAACATTCTGGCCAGTGACCTGATCTCGCAGCGACTCGACAAGCGACTCCGCAATGGATTGTTTGGGAACTTCGTCGACGTGCAGGCCCATCTCTCCAAGACCGTGCGCAGTGGCCGGGCCGATGGCGGCAATCTTCAGAGCATCGATCGCGGCGGTGGGTAGTTTCAACGCCGCGAGCCGCTGCGCCAAGACTTCCGCACCGTTCGCGCTGGTCACCACCAGCCACTGATAGTTTTTGGCGTTCCACAGCGCCGTATCCAGGGCTTCGTAGGAATCCGGCGGAATGATTTCGATGGCGGGGATGGCGACGACCATCGCGCCCTTCTCTTCCAGTGCCCTTGCCAGCGATCGCGCCTGGTGACGCGCGCGCGTGATCAAAATCTTTCGTCTGGCAAGCGGTCTCATCTGCTTCCATTTCCCGTGGACGGCGCGATTTCGACGGCGGCGAGAAACTCCGCTGCGCCACGCGCTAATAAACGATCCGCCATGGCACGGCCCGCGTCTTCGGCAGACCCGTGTTGCTCGCGGAGTTCCATCTGCTCCCGCAAAACTTGCGATCCGTCCGGGCGAGCGACTACACCCGTGATGGTCCAGCCGTTTCCTGCCGGAGCGCAATACACGCCAACCGGAAGATGGCAGCCTCCGCCCAATGCAGCCAGCGCGGCACGCTCCACATGCACGGCAAAGTTGGTGGGTGCATGGTCGAGAGCCGCAACAATGGCACGGGTCGATTTGTCGTCCGTTCGGCACTCAATGGCAAGCGCTCCCTGCCCGGCCGCGGGACACATGAGTTGCGACGAAAATAGTTCCTTCACATCCGCCGCAAGACCGAGACGATCCAGGCCGGCGGCGGCAAGGATGATGGCGTCATATTGGCCCTGGTGCAACTTGCGCAGCCGAGTGTCGACATTACCGCGCAGTTCGACAATCTGCAGATCGGACCGCAGCGCGCGCAGTTGCGCCTGGCGGCGTAAGCTGCTGGTGCCGACGATCGCGCCCGGTGGCAGCGCTGCAAAATCTTTATGGCGAACAGAAACAAATGCGTCGCGAGCGTCCGCGCGTTGCGGGATGGCGACGACAACGAAGTGCTCCGGCAACTCCGTCGGCAAGTCTTTCAGGCTGTGGACGGCGAGATCGATGCGTTCATCTGCAAGCGCCTCTTCAATCTCTTTGGTAAACATGCCCTTGGTGCCGACCTGCATGAAAGGTGCGCGCTGAAGGCGGTCGCCGGTGGTAACCAGAATTTCAATGGAGACCTGGCGACCGCGATCACGAAGTTCGGCGGCGATGTAATCCGACTGCCAGCGGGCGAGAGCGGAACCGCGACTCCCAATGCGGATCACGGCAGGCAGTCCTCTTTTACAGATCTATCTTTCGCCGCGGGTGCGGAGACAGGGCTTACGGCGGCGGTGGCATCTGCAGTTGGGACAAATACGGCATCCCTCAACTCGTCGGGCTGGACGGCATCGAGTTGTTGCCCAGTGCTACTTGCGGTCTCCGTTGTGCCAGCGGTCTCGGCTTGTTTCGCATGGTGTTCCAAATCGAAAACGGTCTGGATCACGGCGAGGGTCTCGCGGTCGCCTTCCTGCGCGGCGCGTTTGATGGCCTGAATCGGCGCGTGCTGCAGTTTGTGGACGAGCGAGCGCGTCATCTGCTCGACAGCCTGCAATTGTTCGCTGGACAAATTCGCAAGGCGTGGGGCCATGCGACGCATCTCGCTTTGCCGGACATCTTCCAGGCTTTGCTGCAGGGCTACGATCGAAGGAACGCCATTCAGCGATTGCATCCGCTGCGAATAGCGCTCCACTTCCGCGCGAATGATGGCCTCTGCGTCCTTCGCTTCTTTGGCGCGGCTGGACAGGTTCGATACGGCGACGGCCTGCAGGTCATCGATGTTGTAGACGAAAACGCCTTCCACACTGTTGATCTCAGGGTCCACATCGCGCGGCACGGCAATATCGATAAAAAACATGGGCCGCTGCTTACGCCGCTGCATGTATTGCTCCGCGTGCTTCCGCTCGAAGATCGGCTTTTCGGCGCCAGTGCAACTGACGATAATGTCTGCCGTGGCGGCGTACTGGTGGAGGAGGTCGTTGGAGATGGGCTGCACGATTGCGGATTGGCCCGTCGCAGAACCACTTTCAGAGCGCACGCCGGGAAATTTTCCTGCCAGCTCGACGGCGCGTTCGTAGGTCCGGTTGCAGACGTAGATGGTGCTGGCGCCGTGCTGCATCATGCTGCGGGCCGCCAGTTCTCCCATTTTTCCGGCGCCCATCAGCAGCACGGTTTTCCCTTGCAGCGAGCCAAAGATCTTGCGGGCCAGATCGACGGCGACCGAGGCAATGGAAACCGAGGAAATGCCGATGCTGGTCTGGTTGCGGACCTTACGGGCGACGGTGAAGGCGCGCTGCATCAGGGGGTCCAGATTGTTGTTGACTCCGCCAATCGACCGGGCCAAGGTGTAGGACTCTTTTACCTGGCCGAGGATTTGCGGCTCACCAACGACGAGAGAATCCAAACTGGAAGCGACGCGAAACACGTGGCGGACCACTTCCGACGCGCGATATTCATACATGTACGGGTGGAGCGCGTCCTTATCGATGGCGAAATAGTTCTGGATGAATTGGAGCAGATCGGCCTGCGCCGGTTCCTGATAAGTTAGAAACTCGACGCGGTTGCAGGTGGAGAGAATCATGCCTTCGCGAACGCAGGGCACGCTCAACAGAGAGAGCGTTGCTTCCTGCAGGCGCACTGCGGGAATGGCAAGCCGTTCCCGAACCTGCAATGGAGCAGATTTGTGATTCACGCCAATGAGGACGAGGTTCATGGCGCGGGGAACCTATGGACGGTGCTGAACTGATTGGCCACCCAGACGGTGAGCGCCATAAGAAATACCAGGGAAGAGAGATAGACTGCGCGCTTGCCGCGGAGTCCGGTGTGGCGGCGGACGTAGAGCATCCCGACGTAAAGGACCCACAAGCCGATCGAAAGCAGCACTTTCGGGTCGAGAAAATAGGCCGCTCCCACGCTCTCCTGGGCGATCAAAGCGCCAGCCAGCAAGCCCAGCGTCATGCAGGGAAGACCGACCACCAGAGCGACGAAGGCAATGTGGTCGATGGTATCGAGAGGCGGCAGATGGCTGAAAATTCCGCCAATCTGCTTGTTTTTCAAGCGCCGTTCCTGGATGAGGTAGAGCAAACTGGAGAGCAGACTGAACAGCAACAATGTGTATGCCACCAGCAGCAGCGCGATGTGCAGCAGGATCCATCCATTGTGCATCCACTGGCTGGAGACGGGAGCGTGGTCAGGTTGAGCCGCAGGCAACAGCAGCAGAAGAAAAATGACCGGCAGAACAAATAATCCGAAGGAAATGGCGCGGTACCGCAAGTAGATTGCGAGAAAAGTGACCGTCAGCAGGAGCGCGAACGAGGTTTCGACTTCATGCAGGCTGGCCGGGACCCAATGATGGGCCAGACGCATCATTTCCACCAAAGCGACCAGGTGAAAATAGAAAGCGGAGACGCAAACCGGATGAACGAATTTGCGCCAACGGTCATGGCCGGTCAAAACGTCAGGGATGACCGTGAGGCTGGCCACACCGTAGAGCACAAGCGCCACCCGCAGCCAGATGAGATACATTGCCATCGCTAAAAGAGCCGCTCCCTGAGAGAACGTACAAGTAAGTATATAGCGCAGGCAAAAGCCATTTACTGTGATGTAGGACACATGTGATGCAGAACACAATCGGACGCCCTTGGATGTTGCCGCAGAAATGAGTCCGGCGATCCGCGGCGCCTTGATCG
>JAJZCA010000295.1 GCA_021798735.1 Acidobacteriota bacterium
AGGTGGAGGGAGACAAGGTTGAGATTGCAAAGCTGCCGGATCAGGACAGGCAGCAATTCACCGATCATCTCCTGGTCGCGATCGCTGATGTTGTGGAACCCACGACTTTGCCGTGAACTCGGAAGGCTGAAAGGAGGGACAGTCCCTCAAGCGACGGGCTCGACAATCTGCACCACTCCGTGCCAGGCATTCCGAATGATCCGTCAGTCGGGCCCCAGCTTCTTTTACACTTGACCCATGTGCGGACGCTATCGCCGACGCTCCGATAAGCAGCGCATTGCCGAAGCCTTCGAGGCCGGCATGGGGCTTGACGAGCTATATCTGGGACCCGACGACGATATCGCACCCGGCTCCATCCAGCCGGTCGTGGTGGCGCGGCCGGGCGGCGAGCGGCAGATCGAGCTGATGCGCTGGGGCTTCAAAACGCCGCAGCAGTTGCTCTTCAACGCGCGCGCAGAAGGCGTCGCGACCAAAAACTTCTGGAACGATTCTTTTCAACGGCGGCGTTGCATCGTTCCGGCAGATAGTTTCTATGAGTGGTCGAGAGTGAAGAGCGGCAAAAAGCCCAAGTACGAGTTCAGTGTGCCGGGACGGGAACCCTTCGGCATGGCTGGCCTATGGTCGCTATGGAAGAATCCAAAAACGGGTGAGCGCGAGCCGGCCTTTGCCATCCTCACCTGCGAAGCCAATGGCGTCATGCGCCCCATCCACGACCGCCAGCCCACGATCCTTGAGCCGTGGGATTACCTGGAATGGCTCTCAGAAAGCACGCGCCCACCCGTGCATTTGCTCCGCTTGCCGCCCGATCAGGAGATGCGCGCAAAGCCGATCGAGCAAACAACGGGAGCCACCCTGTTCGACAGCCCGCTGTGAAGGATTGAGGCGCAACGAGGCGGGTCTCTCTCAAGTGGACTTCGTTCCACATTTCACCAAGCAGCCAATCGCCAAATATTGGCCGACTTTTTCGTTACTAATCTGATCTCGATGAGTCCTATGAGAAGGGAAGTCAAGAAAAAAGTCTTCTCCCAACCTCTCCAAGAGAGCGCGCGATGGTTTCTCTTGCATCCAGCCCGATCTCCGATGGAGAAGCTCTTTGGCGCGTGTAATCCGGACAGGCCATGGCCAGTCGACAGTTTCTCTCGACGTTTGACCTTGCCCACGCAAAACGTATCCCATAGCGAGCTGCTGTAATGCGAAAGGGTAACGAAGATGACGAAGGCAAGGCGGGGACTGCGCGCTGGGTAAAGTGAGCGCAACGGGAAACTATGTTCGAGGCTCATACTATACAGCCAATGACGCCACCGACTGCCAGCGACAAAAATAAGACGCCCGTTCTTCAGTACGTCCTCCTCGGCATCATCGTGCTCGCCTCTTCGGCATATTATCTGGGCGGAATGACCCGCGTTCTGCACGAACTGCAACATGGGGAGACTGCCCTACGTCTTCCCTTCGACTTCAATACCGAAATGCGGACGATTACCAGCATTGAGCCTGAAGCATCCAAGGCTGGCGCTCGGCTGGGCGACCAGGTATTGTCCTTGAATGGCAGGCCCTATACGGGCTATGCCCAGCTATTGAATCTTATGGGTCGGTCCCATGCTGGCGAGAGCCTTACGGCGGAAATCCTGCACGCGAGCGGTGCAACCGGCAAAATCGAAATTCCTCTTCAAACCCTGCACACCGGCCCCGCTTCCGTGCCCATTTGGGTGGGAACCATCGCGCTGCGCGGCGTATTTCCTCTCCTTTGCCTGATGGTCGGTTTTTGGGTGGTCGCAGCCAAACCTCAAGATTGGAACGCTTGGCTTTTGCTGGGGATCATGGCAAGCTTTGAATTCCTCCTCCCGCAACCGGTATCTACAGGGCCATTGCTCGGTCCGGCGCTTTTCTGGTCCTTACTCGTGCAGATGTGTCTGCCTTTATGGATGATGCTCTTTGGGATCTATTTCCCTGATCGATGGCCCCTGGATGCGCGATTTCCATGGGCAAAATGGATCATTCTCATCCCGAGTTTTCTCTTTTTCGCAGGACTCTGCTGGTTTACGTACACAAAATTTTTCAATTTTGACGCAGGCACGCACTATCTACCGATTTTCGCCCTGCTCGACCGTTCTGAAACTGTCCTTCAGGTTCTGGCCATCAGCATCTATTTTTTCGCTGCGGTATATAAGGCCGTGACCGCGACTGATCGCGATACGCGCCGACGTTTGACGATTCTTAACACTGGGACTTTCATCGGCCTTACACCGGCATTTTTTCTCGTGATGTACAGCCTCTTCCGTGAGAGGGATTTCGGAGTGGGAGTGCCACAGTGGCTGGTTGTATTTGCGGTAATATGTCAGACGGCGTTCCCGTTTTCCCTGGCATACATAGTCATCGTGCAGCGCGCCATGGATGTACGCATCCTGTTGCGCCAGGGAACAAAATATGCGTTTGCGCGAAGCACCTTATGGATATTGCAGGTGGCATTCATTGCCGCTATTACCTACCGTCTGGCACAAGTGCTGCATGAACCTCGCGTGTCTCGAAATGAAATTTTCGTCCTTTTGGTCCTCGGATTTATATTTCTGGCGATGCGTGATCGGGTGGCCCGCTCCGTTTCCACCTGGCTGGATCGCAAGTTCTTCCGCGAAGCCTATTCCGCCGAGCAGGTATTGAGCGAACTCGCCGAACAGGTGCGAACTTTTACTGAGACCCGTCCACTGCTCGAAACTGTCACCCTACAGATTGGCCGCACTCTGCACATCGAACAAATAGCCGTGTTGTTGAACCAGGGTGGAAGCTATCAATTGCAACAGGCTGTGGGCCTGACTCCGTCAGGGACTGTTATGCTGCCGGAAAATTCCAGCGCGATTCGCCACCTACTGCACAGTCGCGCACCCACCATGCTGTATGGCAAAGACCCGCAAGGATGGCTGATGCTGGCCAGTGAATCGGAACGGGAAGCATTGCAGCAACTTTCCGCGGAACTTTTGCTGCCGCTCCCTGGGCGCAAGGAGATGGTGGGCGTCATGGCGCTGGGGCCGAAACTCAGCGAAGAACCTTACTCTCGTGCCGATCTGCAATTGCTGCAATCCGTCGCGGTGCAAACCGGTCTGGCCATCGAAAATACTGAATTGATGGCCCGTCTGGGAAAAGAGGCCGCGCAGCGTGAACGTCTGAGTCGCGAAATTGAGATTGCGCGTGAAGTGCAGGAACGGCTCTTTCCGCAGGTCATGCCGGAAATTCCGGATGGAAGCTGCGCCGGGCACTGTCGGCCAGCGCTGGGAGTGGGCGGCGATTATTACGACTTTATTCCGCTCTTTTCCGGGCGCGTTGGCATCGCTGTGGGAGATGTCTCCGGCAAAGGAGTTTCCGCTGCTCTGGTCATGGCATCGCTCCGCGCTTCTCTCCGCGGAATTACCTTGAGCGGCTCGCCCGACATTGTTTTGGATCTACCGACGCTGATACAAACTCTCAGCCGACTGATCCATGACGCCTCGACCCTCAGCCGCTATGCGACCTTTTTCTTCGGAGAGTATGATCCTCACACGCAATTGCTGCGTTATGTAAATGCGGGGCATAATCCTCCCGTAGTCGTGCGCCCCAAGCCGTCTGGGCAGGATTCCTGTCGAAACGACGACTGCGAAATTTTACGGCTGGAAGTCGGCGGCACCGTCCTGGGTCTCATCGACAATCCACAATACGAGCTCGGCTCCATCCTGCTGCGTGCCGGGGACGTGCTGGTAGCGTTTACCGATGGCATCAGTGAGGCGATGAACCTGCGTGAGGAAGAATGGGGCGAAGAAAAAATGATCGAAGCGATTTGCGCCTGTAGGACACTGCCTGCGGACAAAATTCTGGAGTGCATCTTCTCCGGTGCCGATGCTTTCACCCAGAATGCTCCTCAACATGACGACATGACGCTGATTGTGCTGGCAAGAACATCCGCCTGATGGGGCCGACGATCTTGCTCGTGACATCCACCCCGACCTAGGCAACGAAGTCACCACAACCACCAAGGCCGCTATCCAGAAGTCCCGTATTTTCTGGGCCGAATGCCCAGTTATCGCGACCATCATGAGCGCCTCTCGCCGGTAAAGTACACCGCGGACATACGCCACCTCCCACCGTTTCAAAACCCACACGTGGTGAAACAGTGGGAGGCGGGCGTTACGGACCATGGTGCCGCTCTATGAGGCAGGAATTTAGCCTCAGCCAAAGCCGCTCTTAGTTTGTGGGCATTTTCGAGTACTAATCCCCTGTGGATCACCAACCCAGTTCAGCATGAGTGCATCGCCCTTTTTGCAATGACTGGCCATTCAGGCTGGGAAAGCTTGCCGACGCTGGCTGACCTTCGGCTACTGAATTGCACCGTGGCGTCGAGTTGCTTGATCGCTGCACACAATGGCCGACAGAAACAGCACGTGAAGGCTTCATTAGAATGGTTTCTACATGCCGACACCCGCCGCCAAGAATAGCGAAGCTATCCCCACCACACTGGCGAGTCCCGGCGCACTGCGATTTTGGCTGGCGGTTTGCTTGATTGGCATTACCACGGGTTTGGCCGCCGCAGCACTGACGCGATTGCTTGAACTGGTTCAACACATTGCATGGCGTGGATCCGGCACAAACATACTTGCCGCCGCGCGTGGCGCCAGTGCGTCAAGACACATCGCTGTTCTCCTCGCCGCAGCCATCCTGACCGGCCTTGGGCAAGTTGTTCTCAAACAGCTCTCCAGTGGCAACGGCATCGAT
>JAJZCA010000014.1 GCA_021798735.1 Acidobacteriota bacterium
CATTTTACGGCAACATCTTCAACCGGATTGTTCGCGTTTCCAGCCCGGCAGCGGCCGAGATGACGAAGCTGTTGGAGAATATTTATCGATGTGTCAATATCGCATTGGTCAATGAGCTGAAGCTTCTATGCCTGCGGATGAATCTCGACATCTGGGAAATCATCGATGCGGCGGCCACCAAGCCATTTGGATTTCAGCCGTTTTATCCCGGTCCAGGACTGGGCGGACACTGTATCCCGATCGATCCTTTTTATCTTTCATGGAAGGCGAAGGAACTGGACTTCAGCACCCGCTTTATTGAGCTGGCGGGCGAGGTGAATACCTCCATGCCGTACCACGTTGTCGAGTCGGTTGCCGCTGCTTTGAACGAACGCAGCAAGCCGCTGAAGGGCAGTCGAATCCTGGTGCTGGGGCTTTCCTATAAGAAAGACATCGACGATCTGCGCGAGTCTCCATCGCTCACCTTGATTGAACAACTGCGCCGCCGGGGAGCTCTGGTCGAGTACAACGACCCGTATTTCCCCACGGTCGGACATGGGCGTCACTATGCATTAAACATGACCTCAGTACCGCTCGACACGGTTCGCGAGTACGACTGCGTATTGATTGCCACCGATCACTCCGACTACGACTATGAGGCCATCGCGAAGCAGTCGCAGTTGCTGGTCGATACACGGAATGCCACACGCCGTATCGTGGACGCGGAGCTGCTGAAGAAGATTGTTCGTTGCTGATACGGCACGGGATAGACGGATAGATACGGGCTTTCCCGCCGAAAGAGACAAACTGCCTCCCGCCCAGCCCAAACAGGCATGCGGGAGGCAGTTTGAGTTTTCTCGGTAACCCAAAGAGTTACTTTTCAAGCAACTTTGAGTTGACGGGGCAACAATAGGAAAAACTTTTCACACTTCGCGGCTGAATAGGCATTCTTTTGGCGGGGACGCGGACAATCCGAGATCCCAGTCCACTAACTGGTTGCACATGTGCGCCGATTTGAGATCGGCATGAAGATCTCGCCGCAGCCGACAGTTGGCATTTCACGTGCAGTTCAACTTTGAGTACCCCGAAATTAGACCCCCGGAAGTGGCGGCCAGTGAAAACAAACACTTTGACGATCGATGGGTGGAACGTTTCACCCATCCACAGTCTGCAAGAGCATGGCGACCGCACTGCGCCTGATCTTGGTTTTGCTGCCAACCCAAAGACGAATCCGTGGAACACCACTGTTTTTGAACTTTTCTCCGAGATCGTTCATCGCGCTCCCAATTCGATTGCACTGGCAGACGGCCAGCAATCCCTTACCTACGCACAGTTGTGGAATTTTGCGGATGCCTTTCGCGCCCGCCTCGTCGGTCAAGGAGTCAAGCCTGGAGACATGGTGGCCATCTCCGCGAGCAGGTCTCTGGCCACCGTGGCCGCGATCCTGGGCATTGTGATGGCGGGCGGGTGCTATGTGCCGATCGATATTGAAGAATATCCAGTCTCTGCGTTAAGCCGGATTGCGGGCTTGGAGGGACTGCGTCACTGGATTGCCGATGCAAAGGCCCGGGAGAAAAACTGTCCGGTCCTTTGGGCGGGGCGGGGCGACCTGCCCAAGGACGCGGCTCCGTGTTCGCTTGTCTCCTATTGTTGCAATCCGCTTTCCTGCTGGTGCTCAGTCCTCTCGCTGGAGGAGGTGTCATGCCCGGTTGGCAACGATCTGGCAGAAATCCCGAGGAGCGCGATCAACGGGGACAGCGCTCTCTATGTGATGTTTACTTCCGGCTCTACCGGAGCGCCGAAGGGTGTTGTTGTTCCAAATCGAGCTGTGGTGCGGCTAGTCAGTAGCCAGGAATTTATTACGTTCGATTCGACGCAGACATTCTTGCTGCACTCGCCGCTTTGCTTCGATGCTTCGACGCTGGAATTCTGGGGTAGCCTGCTGCATGGATCTCGGCTGGTGGTGGCGCCGGGCCGGTCGCTGGGTTTGGACGACTACACAAACCTGATTCTGCAGCAGGGTGTAACCACACTCTGGCTGACAGCCGCGATGTTTCATCTTGCCGCGGAACACACTCCGGAGATGTTTGCGCCGCTCCGCCAGCTTGTGTTTGGGGGCGATGTCATCTCGCCGCGCCATGTCGAGCGGATGCGCGCCCTGTATCCTGCGCTGCACATGGTGAACGGGTACGGTCCCACGGAGAACACGACGTTCACTTGTTGCTATCCGGTGCCGAGAGAGTATCGGGCGGAGGGCACGCTGCCGATCGGATCGCCGATTGCATATACGACCGTGCACATTCTCGACACGAATCACAAGGCGCTTCCCGCTGGGCAGCCGGGGGAATTGGCGGCGGGAGGCGCGGGCGTCGCGCTGGGATATCTGGGGCGGCCTGAGGCGACGGCAGAGCGATTTATTCCGGATACATTTTCAACTCGGCCTGGAGCGCTGCTGTACCTGACCGGAGACCGTGCCGTCCAACGACCGGATGGGACGATCGAGTTTCTAGGACGGATGGATCGCCAGGTGAAGATTGCCGGTCATCGCGTGGAACTTGCGGCGGTAGAAAATGCTTTGTCGGCCTCTCCGCTGGTTACGGATGCAGCCGTAGTCGTGTTCACCGTGCCGTCTGGAGAGAAGCATCTGGTGGCTTGCGTGGCATTGGCGAACCCGGTACAGAACGCGGAAACAACGTTGCGCGGGTGGTTGCAGGCGCGACTGTCTCGCACCTCGATTCCGCAAGACTGGTTGTTTCTGGAGAAGTTGCCGATTAACGGGAACGGCAAGCTGGACCGGAGTGGGTTGCAGACACTCTGTGAAATGCGCCTGATGGGATCGCCCCTCGATCCGCCTACGCCTGCCCTTGCGCAACAAAATAAAGCGATCGCGGAGAGCAAGGTTGCGGCGGACGGAAACAACATCATGGCCCATCTGCAGAAAATGTGGGCTACGCTGCTGGGCCGCGCGGCGGTTGGCGCGGACGAGAATTTTTTCGATCTCGGGGGCACATCGCTGCTGTTGATCGAGATGCATGCCAGGCTCCATGCGGAGTTTGCCTCGACTCCATCGTTGGTGGATATGTTCGCGTTTCCGACATCGCGGAGCTTGGCGGCGCGACTCGGCGCATGTCAGCAAAAGAGAGCAGAGACCGGAGCTGGGGAGCTGCGCGGCCAACGCCAGCGCGCTGCCATGTTGGCAAGGCGCCCAGGGATGCGCGTGTCGAAAACTCCTGCGCTGAGCGTCGCCAGAGAGGATGGATCCCGATGAGCGATCATGGGGAACACAGGATGGCCGTCGCTGGAATTGCGGGAGGCGTTGCGGCAAGCAGTTCCAAGTCGCAAGTAGCAGAGACAACAGCGATCCGCTTTCTTGCCACGGAGCGGGAATGGAATGCCCCGCAAGTGCAGCAGGCGTGGCGGCGACTGTTGAGAGAGACCGCGAATCCCAATGTGCTGTTTGCCAGTCCGGAATGGTTCGAGAATAAGCACAAGACAAAACGGGAAGAGCTCCGGGTCGCCGTCGTTGAGAACGGCGCGAAGATCGCTGCGGTCGCTCCCATATTGCTAGGGCAAAAGAAATTCGATCTAAAGTTCCGCCAAATGAGATTCAGGACAGCACAAGTTCTCGGGGGAGAAGGCCTGATGCGGGAAGAGATGTATGAACCACTATTCCAACAGATCTTCCAAACCTTCGAGGATGTGGACGCCATTCATTTCCGGCTGTTGCCGATCGAAAGTCCATGCTGGAAGGCAGTCCAATCCTCGCGGGCTGGATGGGTGCACGTCCATAATCAGTTCAAAATGTACTTTTTGGATTTGCCGAAAACGTTCGATGAATACCTGGCAGTGAGATTCGATTCGAAACATCGAGGGAACTTGAAACGCCGTGTGAAGGTATTGGGCGAGCAAGGCGAACTTCGACTGCAACGGATCACGGCACCTGAGGATGTTCCGGAGTTCCTTCGAGCTGGAGGCCAAGTGGCGCGCGCCTCCTGGCAGGCAGCGAAAGCGGATTACCTGATCAAGGAAACGCCGGAATGGAACGCGTACCTCAGCGATTTAGCCAGACGCGGGCTTCTCCGGTCTTATCTTCTTTGGAGCGGGTCGAAACCCTGTGCCTATGAGCTCGGATTCCAAGGGGGCGGATACTATTACGGCAGCCTTACCGGCTACGACTCATCGATGGCGAAGTATTCCCCGGGTACGGTCATTCTGCTGCTGACGATTGAGGACTTGATGCAACACGATCCTCCAGAAAGGCTGAACTTTGGAGAGGGAGAGGATGAATACAAGCGAGAGTTCGCGACCTCGGCGGCTGGAGTGGCGAATGTCACCATGTTGCGCCGGTCGGGGATGGGGAGTCTGAGAGCGACTGTCTTCGGAGCGTATCGGTCATTGAGGACCTTGAAACAGAGCAGAGATGTGGCGGCTGCGAAGGAAGCGCATTCGTCAGGAAAGACGATATGAGCGATCGACTGCAAAACGCGGTGGCGATCATCGGAATGGCCGGGCGTGTTCCGGGCGCAGAAAATGTGGAACAGTTCTGGCAAAACCTGTGTGAGGGCCGCGAATCCATCCGCCCGATTCCAGAGCACGAACTGCAAGACGGGTTGACGGCGGCACAGCGTAGCCAGAGAAAATATATTGCGGCGCGAGCGGTGCTGGACGATGTCGATATGTTCGATGCGGATTTTTTTCGCATCTTGCCGCGTGAAGCGGAACTGGCCGATCCGCAGCAACGCGTGCTGATGGAATGCGCGTGGGAAGCGCTGGAAGATGCCGGTTACGACCCAGCACGGATCGCGGGAAACATCGGCGTATTCGCCGGATCGAGCATCAATACCTATCTTCTGCTGCATCTGGCGTCGGACTCGGCATTTCGCGAGGAATTTACACGTTCATATCAGGTGGGATCTTTTCCGGCGCTGGTTGGAAACGGACAGGATTTTCTGGCGACTCGCATCAGCTACAAACTGAATTTGCGCGGACCGGCGATGACGGTGCAGTCCGCGTGTTCGACATCTTTACTGGCCGTGGCGCAAGCGTGGCAGAGCCTGGTGAATTACCAGTCGGACCTGGCGTTGGCCGGCGGAGTTTCCATTTCGTTTCCGCAACGCCGCGGATATTTTTATCAAGAAGGCGGCATAGTTTCTTCCGATGGCCACTGTCGCCCGTTCGATGCCGCCGCTACAGGAACGGTTTTTGGCGCCGGTGCCGGAATGGTTCTGCTGAAGCGCGCCGAGGAGGCGATGGCCGATGGAGATCATATTTATGCGCTTCTGCTCGGGGCGGGCATCAATAATGATGGCTCGGACAAATTCGGATATGCCGCACCCAGCCGCAAAGGCCAGGCCGACGCAATTTCGATGGCGTACGCGGTGGCAGGCGTCGATCCGGCTTCAGTGGACTATGTTGAATGTCACGGCACCGGCACGCCGCTGGGCGATCCCATTGAGGTAGGTGCGCTGACGGAGGCATTTGCAGCGGGCGCGACACGGACAGCTCCGTGCCTGCTCAGTTCTGTGAAGGGAAACATTGGGCATCTGGATGTAGCAGCCGGCGTAATTGGCCTGTTGAAGGCAGCGCTGTCGCTGGATCGCGAACACATTCCTGGAACGCTGAACTATAGCGAACCGAACCCCAGGTTGGACCTGCCAAATATTCCGTTCATGGTTGCCAGCCAGTCGACACCGTGGCCAAGAGGACGAGCGATTCGGCGTGCTGGAGTGAGTGCTTTTGGTTTTGGCGGCACCAATGTTCACGTAGTGCTGGAAGAGGCGCCGCCAGTGACTGCGAAACCCTCGCAGCGTCCGAAGCACATCCTCTGTTTGTCTGCGCGGAGCCAGACAGCGCTGGAAGCGCAATGTATTCGGCTCGCGAAATATATGGAGCGTGCCGATGTTGCGGCGTTCTCGCTGTCGGACGTGGCCTATACGTTGGCGGAGGGACGGCGCGCGTTTGCGCATCGCGTGGCTGTCGTTGCCGGCACGCGTGAGGATGCGATCGCGCAGCTTCGGAATTCGGATACCATGTTGTCGCGCGCGACGACTGTGACAGATGCGCCTCGCGTTGCCATGCTGTTCCCAGGGCAGGGAACGCAATCTCCTGGAATGGCGGAAGATCTTTACTATTCTGAGCCGTCATATCGGCAGATTGTGGACGATTGCTGCCAGCAACTGAAGTCGCTGACGGGATTGGATTTGCTGCCGGTGATGTTTCCTGCCATCGGCGATGCAAAGGACAGCCAAGCCTGGAACGACGCAGCGCGGACCCTGGAACAAACAAGGTTTGCGCAGCCGGCGCTGTTCGTCACCAGCTATGCGTTGGCGAAGTTATGGATGCATTGGGGTGTCGAGCCTGCTTGCCTGGTCGGTCACAGTGTGGGGGAATTGGTGGCTGCGTGCGTGGCAGGTGTGTTTTCGCTAGGCGACGCGCTGCTGTTTGTTGCGAAGCGAGGCGAATGGATGCAGGAAATGCCGGCCGGAAGCATGTTGGCCGTGCGTATGCAATCGCAACAGTTACAAATGATGCTGCCGGAGAACACTTCCATCGCAGCCGTTAATTCGCCGTTGCTGACGGTCGCATCCGGGCCCACAGCGGAGATCGAACTGTTGGCGAAAAAGCTGGAACAGCAAAACGTCGCAAGCCGAAGGCTGCATACGTCGCACGCGTTTCATTCCGCGATGGTGGAACCGGTGGTAGAAAAGCTGCGTACCCTGCTGCGCGCAATACGGCTGAACGAGCCGGAATTAAAAATCATCTCGACGGTGACCGGCAATGTCCTGACATCCTCCGAGGCGACATCGCCAGATTACTGGGCGCGGCATGGCCGGGTGACTGTGAACTTCAGCGCCGCGGCAGACACGCTGATTCAGAATGGATATGAGGTTTTGCTGGAGGCCGGAGCAGGAGACACTCTGAGTACGCTAGTACGTCAGCAGATCTCGTGCGGAAGCAAGGTCGGGACATTTTCTTCGATCCCAGCGAGCGTATCCGGCTTAAAAAAATCATCGTGGGACGGACTGTCAGCATCGCTTGGAGCGCTGTGGTCGCGCGGTGTTGCAGTCGATTGGAACGCGTACTATGCGAATGAATCGCGCCGCCGTATTTCCCTGCCTACGTACCCGTTTGAACGAAAGCGTTACTGGATAGAGGCAAAACGAGAGGCCGTAACCGCGGCGACTGTGCCAACTGTCATCGCAATAGAAGATGCGCAAGGATCGCAACCGAAAACAACTAGCCAGCCGGCGAACGGAAGCAACACTGCAACAAATTTGATTGCCTTGGAGAAACAAATGAATTCCACCGCGAGTGAAAAGTCGGAGAATGAGACACCGAACGGCAACGGAGAACGGAGCGCCCGCATCCGCCAGGAAGTTGCTGAGCTGCTAGCCGATCTTTCCGGATTAGATCTGACCGCCGAGCAATACGATTCGAGCTTCCTGGAACTGGGGTTTGATTCTCTGTTTCTCACTCAGGCTGCGCAGAAAATTCAGAATAAGTATGCGGTGAAGATTGCATTTCGCCAGATGCTCGACAATCTGGGTTCCATTCATCTGATCGCGGAGTATCTTGACCGGCAGATGCCGGAGGAATCGAAATCGGTTGCGACGTTGGAAGTGTTAAGAACTCAGGCAAGCACACCGGCAGCGATTGCGACCTTGCCGCAGTTGTCCGTTCCATGGCTACAAACCCCTGCGATTTCACCAACGATGCGCCCTGGGTTGACGGTGGATGGACAAATTACCACGCTGATGCAGCAGCAATTGCAGGCAGTCACGCAATTGATACAGTCGCAATTACAAATACTGGGCAGCACGCCTACATCTGGAATGCTGGAGGTGCAGGCGACTGCGCAAGTGCAGCATCAACTGAAAAGTACTGAGTCATCGCCGCAGCCGGCCGTTGCAATCGCGGACGCCTCTGGGCAGTCAAAGCCAGATGCAGATCATCCTCTGATGCACAATCAGACGAGCGCCGGCGGGCATCACGCCATGACGGTGGAGCAGGAGCGCTTTCTTGCTGACCTGATAGCACGGTATTGCAAGAAGACGGCACAGTCCAAGGCCTTCACGCAACGGCATCGCCAGACCCTGGCGGATCCACGTGCAGTCAGCGGATTTAGGCCGGATTGGAAGGAGATGGTTTACAGCCTCGTTTCTTCGCGGAGCAAGGGGTCGAAGCTGTGGGACATCGACGGCAACGAGTACATCGATCTGGTGAACGGATTTGGTCCGACGATGTTTGGACACGCGCCTGAGTTCGTTCTGAAGGCGTTGCAGGAGCAGATAAGCGAAGGCTTCGCGATCGGCCCACAAACTCCTTTGGCAGGGAAGGCAGCCGACCTGTTGACGCAACTGACCGGGACCGATCGGGTGACATTCTGCAACACGGGTTCTGAAGCGGTGATGGCGGCGATGCGCATTGCGCGTACAGTTACGGGCAGAGATCGAGTGGTTTTCTTCGCAGGCGACTATCACGGACAATTTGATGAAGTCCTGGCGAAGCAGTTGAAGCGGAAGGGAGAAATTCTTTCGCAGCCTGCTGCGCCGGGGATTCCACGCGCAAATCTGGGGAACGTCACTGTGCTCGACTACGGCACGGATGAATCGCTGCGTTACATTGAGCAGCATGCGGATGAGTTGGCGGCGGTATTGATTGAGCCGGTGCAGAGCCGCCACCCAAACCTTCAGCCGAAGGAATTTTTGCTGCACGTACGAGAAATTACGCGGCTATCTGGAACGGCGTTCATTTTCGACGAGGTTGTCAACGGATTTCGAATTCATCCGCGAGGGGCCCAGGGATATTACGGCATCGACGCCGATCTGGTGACCTACGGCAAGGTAATTGGCGGCGGGATGCCGATCGGCATTTTGGCGGGGAAGGCCGCTTTTATGGATGCGTTGGATGGAGGTACCTGGAAGTTCGGGGATGCTTCCGTCCCAGAAGTCGGAGTGACGTTTTTCGCGGGCACTTTTGTCCGTCATCCGCTGACCATGGCCGCGCTGTGCGCCACGTTAGAGCACATTCGCGATGCCGGCGTTGCGCTGTACGACGATTTGAATGAGCGCGCATCGCGGTTTGCCATGCGGCTGAACAGGATGTTTGCGACTCGGGGCGCTCCGCTGCATCTGGATGCCTGCGGCAGCGTCATGTATTTCGGAATCCCTTTGGAAGTGCGGTTCGGCGGACTCCTCTTCTACTTACTGCGGGAAAAGGGTGTATTTATTCTGGAAGGATTTCCGCTGTATCTAACAACCGAGCATAGCGACGCCGATCTGGAGCATATCGTGCAGGCTTTCGACGAAAGCATTGCTGAGCTACAGAGCTGCGGACTGCTGCCGAAGGACACTAGAAGCAATGAAAAAGGTCTCTTGAGCGAAAATGTAACTCCACTAGTTACAGAATTTCCATTGACGGAGCCGCAGTTGGAAATCATGCTGGCGGCTCAGGTCTCCGACGAAGCCAATTGCGCTTTCAATGAGTCTTTTCGGCTGAGCCTGGATGGGACGCTCGACCAGGATGCGCTAAAACGCGCATGGCAGGCTCTGGTGGATCGGCACGATGCGCTGCGAATGTCTCTGGTGTCTGCGGGGGACAAAATGCGCGTTCATGCGCATCGCGCAATCCCTATACAGGAAGTTGACCTTTCCAGTCATCCTGCAAATGCGCAGCAAGGCTTGCTCGACAGCATGATCGCGGTGGAAGGGAGAAAGCCGTTTGAGCTTGTTCAGGGCCCGCTGCTTCGTGCGGTATTAGTAAAGTTGGCGGCTGACAGACATTTGCTGCTGGTCACGGGGCACCATCTGATTTGCGATGGCTGGACGGTCAATACGATCGTGGACGAACTTGGCGAGCTGTATTCAGCCGCTGTTCAGAGTGTTTCTTCGCAATTGTCTCCGGCAAAGTCATTCGGTCAATATGCGCTGGAAATTCAGCAAGCGGACTGGCGTGGCCAGGAAAGCAAGGATCTCGAGTATTGGAAACAGCAACTGACACCGGAGCCAGAAGTTCTGACGCTTCCCAGCGATCGCAGCCGTCCTGCGGAGCGCAGTTTTGCAGGTTCTACGTATGTAACGGAGTTTTCTAAAGAATTTGCAGCGACACTCCGCAAGACCGGTGCGCAGGCGGGATGCACCTTGTTTACGACGCTGCTGACGGCCTGGCAGATTTTGCTGTGGAGATTGAGTGGCAATACGGACCCGATCACGATGATTCCTGCCGCTGCACAGTCGCAAATGGAAAATGAGGTCCTGGTTGGCCACTGCGTTCATCTGCTGCCCATCCGGGCAGCGGTGAATCCCGAAATGCAGGTATCGAACTATCTGCGCGCCCTGAAGCCGGCGGTTTTGGATGCGTACGAACATCAGCATGCCACCTATGGCAGCATGGTTCGGACACTGACTCCGCGACGTGAGCCCGGACGGCTGCCGCTGAGCGAAATCCAGTTCAATCTGGAACAGGTCGGCAGGCGAGCTGCCTTCGCCGGTTTAAAGACAAACGTGCAGGCGAACGGAAAACGCGCAGTCAACTTTGATCTTTTCCTAAATATTGTAGATACCGGAAACGGTTTTCGACTGGAGTGCGATTACAGTACGGGGCTATATGACGAATCGACGATTGCCCGCTGGATGCGCTGCTATCGCACCTTGCTCGAGGCCATTGTCGCCAATCCAGCACAGAGCGTGGCTAGGTTGGAGATTCTGGAACCTTCGCTGCGCACGTTCCTGGTGGAGACTTGCAACCCGCCCGCGACTGGCCCGGTAAAAGCGGAAAATGTTCCGGCCTTGATTGCGGACGCATTCGCTGCGATGCCGTTGCAACCTGCCGCGGATTTCTACGGCATGGAACTGACACGCACGCAGCTGGCCCAGCGAAGCGATCGGCTGGCGGCATGGTTGATTCGCAATGGCGCCGGTCCCGGCGCCCTGGTGGCGATCTATATGGATCGGTCGCTGGAGATGCTGGTGGCAATGCTGGGGGTGATGAAGGCGGGCGCTGCATATGTTCCGCTTGATCCGATGTTTCCGCCGGCGCGCATCGCACAAATTGTGGAAGAGACAAATGTGCCAGTGATGGTTACATTATCCCGTCATCTGGATTCGCTGCCGGCATCGAAGGCAAGGGCGATTGCCATGGATGACGAAACCGTAGGGCTGGAGACGGAACCCCTGGTGACATTGCCCGCGGTTAAAAGCGACGATCGCGCGTATGTGATTTTTACCTCCGGCTCAACTGGGCGACCCAAGGGCGTCGAAGTATGTCATGGCTCTGTGATCAATCTACTTACCGATACGGCGCAACGACTGGATATGAAGCCGGAAGATCGATTGCTGGCAATTACCACTTTGTCGTTCGATATCGCGGTGCTGGAAATGCTGTTACCGTTGGTTTCCGGTGGAACGGTCGTAATTGCGCATCGTGACAACGTTGCCAACGGCGCACAGTTGAAAGAACTGGTGCATGCGACACGGGCTACGGTCTTGCAGGCCACTCCGGTGACATGGAGAATGCTGCTGGAACAGGGATTTCATCCGGCGCCAGGATTCAAAATGCTGTGTGGCGGCGAGGCGTGGACGGCGGCCATGGGAGATCAACTGTTGGCAAATGGCGGATGTTTGTGGAACATGTATGGGCCGACGGAAACCACCGTCTGGTCTTCCATCACCGAAGTGAAGCAGGGCGCGGGGCGGATGACGATAGGCCCGCCCATCGCGAACACTCGCTTTTATGTGCTGGATACGCGATTTCAGATGGTGCCTCCGGGAGTTTCCGGAGAGCTGTACATTGCCGGAGCCGGAGTGGCGCGCGGGTATTTTGAGCGGCCCGAATTGACTGCGGAGAAATTTCTTGCCGACCCTTTTTTCCCCGGTGAACGGATGTATCGCACCGGAGATGAAGTCCGTCAATTGGTGGATGGGCGGATCGAGTTCCTTGGCAGGCTCGATCACCAGATCAAGCTACGAGGATTCCGGATTGAGCTTGGCGACGTGGAAACCGCGATCCGTGCCCTGCCGGGAGTTGGCGATGCCGTTGCGGTGCTGCGGCCGGACGCAAGCGGAGAGGCCATCCTGGTGGGGTATTACACAGGGGGTGAGGATTCGACTCCAGCGGAGTTGAAGCGAGCGCTGGTCAGCCGGCTCCCTGTCTATATGATTCCGACGGTGATGAAGCCGCTGCCAAGTTTGCCGCTGACGCCGAATGGAAAAATCGATCGCAAGGCGTTGCCGGAGCCGCGCGCTGAGGCGGAGGGCGAGGCGGAGAAGTTTTTTGAGCCGACAACGCCGACAGAAATTGTTCTGGCGGAGATTTTTGCTGAAGTTCTGGGATGTGCGCGCATCAGCACTCGCGCCAGTCTTTTAGATCTGGGTGCAGACTCGTTACGAATGTTTCAGATTGCTTCGCGAGCTCATCGCCGCGGTTTTGCGGTCGGCGCGAAACAACTGATGCAGTTGCACACGGTGGAGGCCGTGGCTGCGGCGGTAGATGCGGCCAAAAACAGCGCGATTAGCCGGGCGGTTTCCGCGGTGCCATTGCAGCGTGTATCGCGGGAGAATTATCGGGTGAGCATGTAGTGTTTCAAAATCCAGTAACGGTGGGATTTCCAACACGCGTTACCCGGACCTTACGGTAATAGATAGGGACGAATGATCGTGTCGACTTTGGTTAGTTTGACAAAATCTACAAACGAAGAAGCCATGGATGACGCTATCTATGCGATGCCGGCCACGCCGCTCCAAGTACGCCTCTGGAGGCTGAATGAGGCTGCGCCCGATCCGGCGTGGAACGTTGCCGTCCGATTCCGGTTGTCCGGTGCGCTGGATCGAGAAAAGTTTGAGCACGCGCTGCAGTTGCTGACAACGCGTCATGAAGCGCTGCGCACATCCTTCGCCGTGCATGACGGCGCTGTGGTCCAGCGTATTTCCGCGCAGGCGACGTTGTCATTGGAATGGTGCGATTTGCGTTCGCTCGACGCTGCAGCGCAGACAGAGGAAGTTGAAAGTCTTTCGCGGGAACATGCGCGGCAAATTCTGCTGCTGAGCCATGCTCCACTGTTTCGAGTTGCCATGCTGCAGTTGAGCGACGCGGAATACATCCTGGTATGGAACGCCCATCACAGCATTTGCGATGGATGGTCTGTGGGCCTGCTGGCAAGCGATCTGATGGATTGCTACGGAGACCTGTTGCTGGGAACGGAGCCGGAGGCCCGTACGGCACTCGATTATGGGGATTATGCGGTCTGGCTGGATGCACAGCGCAAGACGCCGGAATATGAGGCACACAGAAACTATTGGAAACAGCAGCTGCAGGATCTTAGGGTACCGGCGCTGCCTGGCTCGTGGCGTAGTTCCGCAACGACGACGGAAGCCTCCGCCATTCAATCCGTTGTGTTGCCGCGTTCGCTGACCGACCCAATTTCGGCAGTGGCCCAGCGGCACCACTCGACATTTTTCCATGCCGTGCTGGCAGGGTTTGTATTGTTGATGCGGACGCATCAATTGTCGGCAGAGGTGGCGCTGGAAACTCCGTTGAGCGGGCGCGATCAGGCGGAGCTGGAAAGTGTTGTGGGAACGTTTGTGAATTATCTGCCGTTGCGTTTTCGTGTGGATGCGGAGATGCGGTTCAGCGGACTGCTGCACGAAGTTCGCGACCTGGCGACGGACTGCTTCGAACATGCGCAGTTCCGCTGTGAAGATATGCTGGCGGACCTGGAAAACGATAACAGCGCAGCATCGACGGTCAGCTTGCCAACGCCGGTGGCTTTCATTTGCCAGCAAGATTTTGTTCGTCCTATCACAGCGGGCGGGGTTGCGCTGACGGCAGTTCCCTCGGTCAGTCCGGGAGCGCTTCGTCCACTGACGGTGTTCATGGTGGAGCGTGCGGATGGGTGGCGCCTTTCCTGTGAAGTGGACAATGAGGTGGTGTCGCAAGAAGCCGGCGTCCGCTTGCTGGAAGAATTTCAACGACTGCTGACCGCGATCGCGGTGTCCCCAGAAGAGACGACGGCGTACGTTGTCGCGCAGGCTGGCCTGGTGCCGATCGCTACGGTTTCCGCGGAGATTGCTGAGCCGGGAGTAGACGGTGTGGAAAAAGTTTTGCGCAGACAGGTGAGAATCCAGGGCACGGAGTTCCAGCGGCGGTTCTGGCGTCTGGACTCCCTGAATCCAGGAGGCGTTGCGTTCCATGTCCGGGTTCGTCTGCAGTTGACGGGTCCTTTGAACGTTGACGCGCTCGCGCAGGCGGTTTTGAACGTCGCTCGCCGGAATGAGATTTTGCGAACAACATTCGAAGAAGTGAACGACCAAGTGTGGCAGGTGATTCATCCGGAATTGCAGATCGATTTTCGTTTCCTTGTTTCCGATGTGCAGGGGCCGGATGGGTCACGTTCCAATATGCAGCGGCTTGCGGACCAGGCGATTCTCGACCGCGAAGGACGAGAGGGATTTTCTCTTTCGAACGGTCCATTGTTCCGCGTGCGTGTGCTGCAGCTCGATCGTGATCGCCATTGGCTGGCGATCACGCTCTCCCATGGAATCGTCGATGGATGGTCGGCAGGAATGTTTCTGGAGCAGTTGCAGCAGGCGTATCAGCAGGCGATTGTAGGCGATGGGAAGGGGGACAAGACTTCTCCAGTACAGTTTTCCGTTTACGCGGAGGCAGAGCGGAAATTACTGGCGAGCCCCGAAAAAGATCGCCGGCTGGCCTGGTGGCACACGTATCTCGGTGGAGTTTGGACACCGCTGGAACTACCGCATGATAAAGACGACTCAGGTGCTGATGCGAGCGATGCTCGCGCGGGACTGGTGACAGAAGTTCTGGATGCTGAAACGGTAGCATTGGCGCGCAGTTTCGCGCGTGAATGCCAGGCCACCGCATTCGCCGTGTTCGGAGGGCTTTTCCAGGCCTTGCTGTCGCGATACAGCGGACAAAGCGACATACTTTTTCTGACACCGCATGCCAATCGGATGGGCGATACGGAAATAGTCATGGGGCCATTGGCGGACTCGATCTGTCTGACGGGCCATATTGGCGAGCAAACAACCTTCCGTGAACTGGTGACTCGATTCGGCGCGGAGTCGATGGATGCAATGGAACAGGCATTGCCGCTGAGCCTGCTGACACCGCTGGTCGATATGCGAGTAGGAAAGCACTATCATCCGCTGAACCAGGTCACGTTCTTCTATCAGCGGTCATTTGTGCATAACATGCGATGGAAAGAGCTCGATGTCGATTCGTTGCCGGATGTTCCCGTCGTGACTGGAAGCGAGTGGCAGTTGGGCGTGGTAGAGCGCGAGACCGGCGTATTTCTGGAGTTTTTGTATGATGCGACGCTGTATACGGAGGCAACGATTCAGGCAGTCCAGCGCCATTTTGCGTATCTGTTGCGCGAAGCTGTCATGGCTCCCGATACAGCTCTCTCGCAACTGAAAACGATGGCAGTAGAAGAGAGGGAAAAATATTCGACGGCGACGGCACCTCTGCTGCCCGTGATCCAACGCCTTCTACCGCGCAAACAGGATGTTGCACTTCCGACTGCCGTTGCGGTGGAGCAGGAACAGGCGATTCCGGCTGCGAAGGCACCGGTGTTGCAGAGTGAGCGCGACATGATTCGCATCTGGAGACAGGTGCTTAAAATTGAGGACCTGGATGTCGACTCGAACTTCTTCGATCTTGGCGGCCACTCGCTGTTGCTGGCAAGGCTACAGATATTGCTGAAGCGCGAATTCAATGTGCAATTGACGGCGGCGGAAGTTTTCCGTTATCCGACGGTTGGCGCTATGGCGGCGTGGTTGGATCAAGCGCGAGCCGGGGCGAAGCAGGCAACAGTTGCGGGGGCCCGTCGAGAACTGGCCCAGAACCCGCGCATCGTCCCGATTCAGCCGCTCGGGACAGGCCATCCGATTTTTGTGATTTCGCAAAGCATGATCTTTCGCACTCTGGCAGAGCAACTAGGTACAGATCAACCGGTGTACGCGATCCAGACACTGGAGCAGGACAACGCAGCAATGGCGGCTGCCAACTATGAGCAATTGATTGATTTCTATGTTCGCCTGATTCGTGAAGTACAGCCGTCGGGGCCGTATCGACTGGCAGGCTGGTGCGTTTCCGGATGGATTGCGTATGGGGTTGCGCGTCGACTGGAACAACTTGGGCAGCAAATTGAACTGGCCATGATCATCGACGCCTGGGCTCCGGACTATTGGAACAGCCAGCCGCCGCTGCGTTGCTGGCTGATGCTGGCGATTTATCACCTGCAGCGTTTTCGCTGGGAGGGAAGCCGTCCCAGGAAAAGTGGCGGAGCCAAGCCAGGCTCATTTCTCCAGAGGAGTTTGCGGGCAATGACTTTGGCGGTGGGCATAGTTGGGGCCGGTATGGAGCGTTGGGCGGCTTCCTGGGACACTCGCGAGAACGAAGAAGAGAAGCTCGACCAGCATTTGCAAGCGACAGCGCGTCTGGCAGCAAAGGCCGGGCCGCTGAAGGGAAAAGCACTGCTGTTCCGCAGTGAACAAGAGCCGACGGGCCCGATGCTGGCGGCCGACATGGGCTGGTCGGAGCTATTCGGGAGGCCGGTACAGGTTGAAGTGATGCCTGGAGACCATCATGAAATCTTCAATTTGCCCGGAGCCAGGATGATGGCGCTTCGTGCTCGCTCTGTATTGGGCCTCGATCCGCCATCTGCAGCAGGAAAAATCCTCGCAGAGGCTGCGAAAATGCCCGTCGAGAATATGCACTGCAGCATCGGCCCAGGGGTGGTGGGCTGATGCGTCTGCTGGAAGCAGTGGGATTTGTGCTGGCGATTCCGCCGGTATTCGCTCTTCTGGGCTGGATGCCGAGGCGGACCGGGTTTGTGTTCGCCATACTGTCGTGCGCATCTCTGCTGCTTGCCTCGGTGTGGCTTGGAGCCTATTGGCAATTAATTCCGCTCTATCTGGGAGTGTTGCTGAGCCTCTTCGTACTGCAGCGCACGAGGCCGCAGCGAAGCGAGTGGATGCATGTGTTGGCGGCGACCGCCGTGACATGCCTGTTGTTGCTGACGGGTGCGTTTACGTTTGTGTTGCCCATGTTTACTTTGCCGAAGCCGACGGGCCCCTACGCAACGGGTACGCGGGTTGAGCATCTGGTGGACCCAGTTTGGATGGAGACGCATGTTGCCGGATCGCTACGACCGCGTGAAATCATGGTTCAGATATGGTACCCAGCAACTCCGAATCGTCAACATCTTGCTAGCTATCGCAGACGCCGCGAAACCACGTTGTTGTCCAGTTACATGGGTGTGTTGAAAACTCATTCCTACAAGAATGCCGCGGTTGCGACCAGCGGAGCGCCATTTCCGGTGCTGCTTTTCAATCCGGCGTGGGGGGGGAACCGTACGCAGAACACCTACCAGGTGGAGGATCTGGCCAGCCACGGTTTTATTGTGGTTGGGGTTGATCACACGTACAACTCAGGTCCGGTTGCGTTTCCGGATGGCCGCGTTATCGGGCCCGTGGATGACCACGACATTGCAGACTTTCAAAACACAACGGTGGCGCAACAGATCGCCATTGGAGGACAGGAAGCCGCGATCGAGGCGGGCGACGATGTGCTGGTACTCAATACATTATCGGCTGCGAACCTCAATTCTCGCAGCCCATGGTTCCACCGTGTGGATGTGAACGACGCGGGGGCCTTTGGCCATTCCTTCGGCGGAGCGGTTGCGGCCGAAGTTTGTTATCAAGACCCGAGGGTCAAGGCGGCACTGAACGAAGATGGATGGATGTTTGGCGAGGTTGCCGCTCGCGGCCTGAAAAAGCCGTATTTTGTGATGAACGACGATGGGCCGGCGATCAGCGCAGCGCAATTGCACTCCACGGATGTGCAGACTCGGCGGGAGTCCAAGCTGACCAATATTGATATCGAGAACCTGAATCACACGATGCAGGAATTCGGCGGTTACATGCTGACGATTCGCGGTTCGCGGCACTTCGATTTTTCCGATCGCACGCTCTACTCGCCAATTCGCCGGTTGACTGAGGCTGGAACCGTCTCTCCGGTGCGCGCGCACGAAATTGTAGAAGCGTACACGCTGCAGTTTTTCTCGCACACTTTGCTGGGTAAGCCGGCGCCATTGCTGGCCGCGAACGGCAGTCCCTATAAGGAGGTGCAGTTTGAGAACTGGTTTGCTCACAACGCATCGACCCGCTAAAGGCAAGGCTTTACCGGCGAAAGGAAAAACATCGGAGCGAGGTTCTCTGAAATGTTTTTGCAGGGTCGTGAATCGCGAGGGTTCCGATGAAGTTTGTCGCGGGCTTCAATTCGACAAGGGTCCAGGCGCGCTGAATGTTTGTCTGTGGGGCGACCGCGATCAACGCCGGGGGAAGTTGCGGGTTGACCTCGACATCGAAGCCGTCCAGAGGCAGGTTCAACCCCAGACCTTCTCCCTTCAACAAGGCTTCTTTGCTGGTCCAGCAGCGATAAAATCCGGCAAGCCACTGCGGCTCAGGAAGACGGCCGAGGGTCAGCAACTCGTGGGGCGAGAAATGATGCTCGGCGACGTCGGAATCGATGGGGCGAACATGCTCGATGTCGATTCCAAGCTGATATTCGCGGCTGACGGCAAGGGCGGCGAGGACGGCGCTGTGGGTCAGGTTGAAGTGAATCGGTTCTGCGTCTGTCTGGTATTGAATTTTCGGCTTGCCGTAGGCATTGGTCGAGAAGGCAATTTCGGCAGCATGAATGCCGCAATACCGGCTCAACAGAGCGCGCATGGCGGAGTGGGCGCAGACAAAGCGATCGCGATTCTGCGGATGCACAAATCGGCGCGCTCGAACCGTCTCGGATTCGCTGAGGACCTGCCAGTCGGAGTCGAGCGGCGTACGATCCAGGTTCCATGCCCACACGTGGACGCTGTTCGCGTTGAACGGGGGAGCGGGTTCGGCGGCTGGCCAGGAAAAGATTTGTGTACCCATGTGTGTCTTCATTCAAGGCTGAGGTGCCGGCAAATGACTCGTCGCTAGTTCCACCTGGCAGCAGAAAGCTCCATCAAGTTGCAAGTTTCAGAGAGAACGCCGACTCCAATCGGCAGCAAGAGGTGACATTTATGTCGACAGCCACACCAGTTGCACCGTCCACCGCAAGTGAAATCTCCCTTGTGCCCGAGCAGCTATATTCGATTGAACGGGCGAAATTCGCAGAGAACTTCAACCGGCGTCCATTTATGCTGGACCATTCGCTCAGCGGCCATCCGGCATTCACCATGGACCGCCTGCATACTTTGCTCGAGCGTTCTTTGCCGATCCCAAACAAAGTGTATTGGAATGCGGGCAAAAAGCGAATCGATCAGCGCTGGAGCGACCGGCCGGGGCGGGATTTCTCGATCGAAGAGGCCTTCCGTCGTATTCGCGAGACCGATGCGTGGATCATTATTTTTGGTGCAGACCGCGATCCGGAGATCCACGATTTGCTGGAGAAGGGGCTGGCTGAAGTCCAGGAGATGACGGGCATCCCGCTGAGCAAAGAAGCCAAGAGCCGGCAGTCCATCATCTTCATTACGTCTCCGCATCGCATCACGGAGTATCACATCGACAAGGAATGTAGCCTGTTGCTGCAGATCCACGGGAAAAAGACGATCCATATCTTCGACCAGAACGACAGGGAAGTGCTGACGGAACCAGAGCTGGAGCGCTTCTGGACGGTCGACAACAATGCGGCGATTTACAAGAAGGAATTGCAGGGCCGGGCGACATCGTTTGTGCTGGAACCCGGAAAGGCCGTGCATATTCCGATCAATGCTCCGCACTGGCTGGAAAATGGCGATGACATTTCGGTTTCCATCAACCAGAATTTTGAATACAAGAACGATAAGCTGGCGAACATCTATCGTGCGAACTACTATCTTCGCAAAATGGGCATGACTCCGCTGCCTCCGGGACGTTCGCGTTTGCATGACCGCTTGAAAGGCCAAGGGATGAGGCTGCCGGTTGCGCTGGCACGTGAAGCGCGAGAGCTAAAGGAAAAAGTAAAAGGACAGGGATGACAATGGAGAAATTTTATTTGTGGGCCGCGCTGGCGGTTTCGATCCATGCCTGCTCGAGAATTTTCGCTACGCGGCCCCAGTCGTATTGCCGAAGTACCAGTTCTCGGCCCTTGCGCCCCAACTCAGCGGCACGTTCGGGGTCGTCCAGGAGCTGAACAACACTTTGGCAAAAGTCGGCGGGGGAATCGGCGATCAGGCAGTGGATGCCTGGGACCACGTCCAAGCCTTCGGCGCCGATTCGAGTCGCCACCACAGCTTTGCCCATCGACATCGACTCGAGAATTTTGATCCTGCTTCCGCCGCCAATCCGCAATGGAACCAGCACGACGAAGGCACGCGCAAAATGAGGACGAATGTCGGGGACTTCTCCCACCCACTCCACACCCGACAACCCCTCCACCTGTTCCCGCAATTTCGTCGCCGGCTGGCGTCCTACAACTCGCAGTTTTGCGCGCGGATTTACAGTCTGAATCCTCGGGAGGATCTCGCGCAGAAGATACAGCAAAGCATCCCGATTGGGTTGCCAGTCCAATGAACCCAGAAACAGCAGCGAATCCGGTTCAGGGGCTTCACCTGTCGGCTGCAGATATTCGGTATCGACACCGTTCGATACCAGAGAAACGGCGCGCGCGCCCCACTGTCGCGCGGTCCGCGCTTCTTCGTCAGTGACGACCGCGACATACCCTGCTCGCGCAAAAGACTTCTTCTCGAAGCGGGCCATCTTCCACGCCTGCAATCCCATAAACAGGCGTTCGGGAAGGTTGGAAGCATGTTGCGCACGTCTGCGCCACACCGTGGCTTCAATGTTGTGGGCCATAATCAGCATCGACAATCGGCCAACCGCATCCATGTAGCTGGCGTATGGGGTCCACTCGCAATGCACCAGATCGAAGGATTGTTTGGCAAGCAGACTGCGAATCGCGCGTGTAAATTTCCGGGTGTGATGCCGCGAGACCGAATACGGCCATGCGGAAAACAAGTTGGCGAATGCGCCCGCGTAAAAATGAAACGAGTTTGCCGCAGGCAACGGTGGCACCAGTAGAACCTGGATTCCAAGACCTTCAAGGTGCGGCAGTCCGGGATCTTCCGCAGTGCCATAACAAAGGAAGGCAATGGAATGCTGTTGGCATAGATTGCGCAGCAGGTTCCAGGTGCGGATTCGTTTGCCGGAATTTAAAGGGAAGGGAATTTCTTCGTCGAGGACGAGGACCTTCAGGTGGCGGTGATTGGGATTCGATGGAGCGGTAGTTTCGTTAGCGGACGGTGGGTTAGGGCTGGAGATTTCGACAATATGGGAATTGTCATCGCCGGACGGCAGGCTCATGTTGCTACTGTACAGCAGAACATCCCGAAGGCCGTACCTGGAAATGCATTTGCGCAGAAGATCAGGATGGACGCGACGGCATCGAACCGTCGCGGAACACTTCTTCGTAGACCTCGATCAGTCGCTGTCGTTGATAGGCCGGTGCGTACTCTTGGATCAAGTCGTCCCCGCCTGCGGCGAAGCGGTCGCGGAGATCCGGGAAAAGCCACATTTTGTTCATTGCGGCCGTCATTTGCGCCACATTTGCCGGTGGAACCAGCAGTCCGTTTCTGCCGTCGACGATGAGATCGGGAACACCGCCAACTGCGCTGGCAATTATGGGCACCTTGAGACAGAGCGCTTCCAGCACTGTATTCGGGGTACCTTCCGTCAGGGAAGGCTGAATCAAGCAATCCATCAACTGCATCCACTCCGTGCAATTGCCTTGGAATCCTGCAAAATGTACTTGCTCGCGAATTCCCAGATGGGTGGCTTGTTGCTCCAGCGCCTTCTGCTCCTTTCCATCGCCGACGACGATAAGATAGAGGGGAGCGCCGACTGGCGATTGCGCGCAGAGCTGGTGGAATGCGGAGATCATGAAGCGATGGCCTTTTTCTACGCTAAGCCGGCCAACGGAGCCAAAAACGAAGGCGGAGTCGGGGATGCCGAGGTCTTTGCGGGAAACCGGCTCCCTGTCTTGCTCTCGGGAATAAGGCGGCAGCATCGCATTTTTCACGACGATCGGTGCGCGTCGATTTCTGCGCATCGGAGCAATTTGTTGTGCCTGACTTTCCGAAACGCACACCACACGGTCGGCGCGCTTCAGCGCCTGACGTTCCAACATTTCGTAGAACTTGACACGGCGATTTTCGGCGGTAAATCCGCGCACAAAAGCAACGTGCGATGTGCCTGTGTTTCGAGCCGCCAGATAGCCGACAACGTTGGCTTTAAAGCCGTGCGTGCAGAGTAGGCAGCCCTTTCGTTCCGTCAACATCTGCGACAGGCAATGCACGAGATCCAGGCGTATTCCACCGGGCAGACACAGTGTAGGAATATTTCGGTGTTCAGCCGCGACCAGGACTTCCGGCCTGTCTTTCAAGTCGTGAAATGATCCAATCGAGAGCTGGTAGTCGGAGTCCTGCAGGTCCTGCGCATGGTACAGGATCTGCTTTTCTGGACCGCCAACCAGGTTGCTTCCAATTAAATGGAGCACCTGATACTTTTCACTGCGGCTTCGAGTATTAGGGGTGGTTTTCAAGGCTGGTGCAGTCCTAACTTTGAGAATAGATACATCCACTTCTGCTGCAATTTTTCCTGGAATGAGACTTGAATCTGTTTCATTCCCAGTTGGACCAGGTCCGGCTCGGCAGTCGGTAAATCTTGGAAGGAGGACTGGAACAGATCGCACGAGGTGTCTCCCTGCCATGCCATGGGAAACAGTGCGATTGTATTGCCAGCAAGTTGGAGGGCAGCGACAGAAAAGGCCTGCCCGGTGAGTGCGCTGCATAAGGAAGATATCAAATCACGGTCAGGGCCCAGGGGCAGAGGGCACGTCTGAGTTGCCCGGGCATTCATCTCAATCAGATAGGCATCTCCACTCGCCGCGTCGATCATAAAGTCAAAACCGCACAGACCGTTGAATTTCAACCTGCGAAGGATCTTTTGTACCGATGCCAGCCGCTCACGATCCTGGCAAAGACGAACGATGGTCGCAGGCCCTTTCGGTTTCGCGGTCTGCAGCACCTCGACATCAATGCTGGCCAGCACTTCGCCTTGCCAGCAAGCCACGGCAAGGTTGGCATCCGAGCCGGCCACAAACCGTTGGATGCTGACGTGTCGCTGGTGTTGCATCAGCCAGGGCACAATGCAGTTGGAATCGCGATCGATCAAAGTGCGTTTCGCAGCTATCAAAGTGGCCAAAGGAGCGCGCAACGTTTTGTAGGCTCGCAATGCCTCGGGTAGGGTATGCACGATCTTTACACCTTCTCCGCCGGAGGTGCCATCGGCCTTCAGAACGGCGGGAAATCCGAACTGCGACAACCACTGTTCGACCTGATCTGGGGAAGTGACCGTTTTTGTCTCCGGAATGCGAACGCCTTCTTCGCGAACCATGGTCATGAATTTCTCTCTCGACTCCGTGATGGGATAACTAACTGGGTCCCCCATGGAAATCTGAAGTACTTGGCAAATTGCACTGGAATCCGTGTCGATCGCTTGCGAGGCGATGGAATACAGGCAATGCAGATGTCGTATGGCAACGTCATCGCAGGGAATTACGATGTCCGGTGCGGATGCGTGGATTGCTCTGCGGAACGATTGTAGGGCGCTAACCCCATGAAATCTATAGATTTGCTGGATGGCGTTGGTAGAAAATGCGGGATGATCGGTCGGGCAAACAAGGTGAACCTTGCAGCCGATGCGGTCGAAGGCCATGGCCAGGCGGGCAGTCGAAAACCATCGGCACGTCGTCGCAAGCAAAACTTTTGGAGCCATGGATGTACCTTGAAAGGCAGCTTTGGAGCAGAGAAACTGTGATAAATATATGTTTACCGAACGAATCGCTGGTCAGATTTTACAGAAGGCAGGCCCGTAATAGCGGGAATGTCTCGCTGTGTATTGTTTGTGCAGCAGTAACGACTTTAGACCTGGAAAGACGCAAAATCCTGAGGGAAGCCGGGAATAGACGCTTCCAACCTGGTAGTGGAATCCCCTGCCAACGATCGAGGGATCAACATGGATTCTGTTTTGGATGTTGCAATTGTTGGAGCAGGGCCTTACGGATTGTCCCTAGCTGCGCACCTGCAAGCGCAACGGATACATTTCGGCATCTTCGGTCCGGCCATGGAAGTCTGGCGGCAGCACATGCCGCAAGGAATGCTGCTGAAGTCGGATGGGTTTGCCTCGAACCTTTCCGATCCAGACGGCAGTTTCACCCTGAAGCAGTTTTGCCACGCACGCGGACTCGCGTACGACGATACTCGGGTGCCGGTCCCACTGGAAACCTTTGTTGAGTACGCGCTCGCATTTCAGGAAAAACTTGTTCCACAACTGGATTCGCGACGGGTGGCAAAGATTGAGCGCGCGGCCCGCGGCTATCGGATCCAGTTGGAAGATGGTGCTCGTTTCGAAGCGCGCCGCGTAGTGCTGGCGGTTGGCATCAGCCATTTTTCGTATGTACCTGGATTGTTGTCCCATCTGCCGGAACAGTTGCTAACGCACAGTTCGGCCCACCATGACTGCTCTGTGTTTCGCGGCAAGAAAGTCACAGTCATCGGCGTTGGCGCTTCCGCAGTCGATCTGGTTGCGCTGATGCATGAGAGTGGTGCGGATGTTTCTCTGGTGGCCAGAGATTTGAAAATGCGATTTCACGATGGGCCAGGGCCGGGATCGCGTTCGCTTTGGCAGCGGATGAGGAATCCATCATCGGGGCTTGGTCCGGGGTGGAAATCACGACTTTATACCGATGCGCCTGGACTGTTCCGGCATCTGCCGGAAAGTCTGCGGCTTCGAATCGTGAAAAATCACTTGGGTCCCGCGCCTGGATGGCCGATGAAGGCGCGCGTGCAAGGAAAAGTTCCCATGATGCTGGGATACACGATTGCGCAAGCGGTCGCATCGAACGGGGGAGTGCGCTTGTCGTTGCGGTCGGAAGACGGCAATTTTATTGAGCATGAAACCGAGCACGTCATTGCGGCTACCGGATACAAACCGGATATCCGGCGTCTTGGTTTTCTGGATGCAGCGATTCGAAACGAGACTCGGACCGTGGCAAACGCGCCGAAGTTGTCCGCCGATTTTCAATCGTCGGTGCCTGGATTGTATTTTGTTGGAATCGCGGCCGCCAACGACTTTGGTCCCATGATGCGATTCGCTTATGGTTCCGATTACACCGCGCGCCGGGTCGCGAGCCATCTAGATC
>JAJZCA010000296.1 GCA_021798735.1 Acidobacteriota bacterium
GATCTCGGTATGCAACGACGATTGACCTTGCCCTCAGGACGCGTACCCCATATGCGCTGAGGTTGAGGGTGTAAACCCGTAGTCGTCGAGGTTGTGGGAGTGTGGGAATCGCGTGGTTTGCGATTTCCATACTTCCACAACCTGCTTTCAAGCGGCTTCCCGCTGCAATTGCCAGGCATGTTCGAACTCGACGGGGCTCTGGTAGCCGATCGTCGAGTGCATTCGTTTCTGGTTATACCAGAGGATCCAGCGGATGACCGCATCTTTGGCCTCGCGCACGGTGAGGAACTTCTCGCCGTGCAGCCGTTCCACTTTCAGCGAACCGAACAACGTCTCGGTTACGGCATTGTCCCAGCAATTGGCCCTGCGGCTCATCGAGGCAATCAGACCGTACATCTTCATGACTTCACGAAAATCCTCCGAGGCGTACCAGCTACCTCGATCACTATGGAAGATCGCCTTTCCTGGCTCCGGTCTGCGCTGCATGCAGGCCATCTCCAGAGCTTCGATGACCAGCGTGCGGTCGACGGTCGCCTTCATCGACCAGCCCACGATGCGGCGGCTGAACAGATCGATCACCACGGCCAGATACAGCCAGCCTTCTTCGGTGGCAATATACGTCACATCGCCGGTCCACGTCGTGTTGGGCTTCTCGACGGTGAAGTTGCGATCCAGAAGGTTCGGCGCAATCGGCAACGTGTGCCTGCTGTCCGTGGTCGCAACGCGAAATCGCCGCTTGCCGCGCGCCTGTATGCCATGTCGCTGCATCGCCAGGCGCACCCGCTCCTTGCCTGCGCGCACCCCACGACGACGCAGCTCCCGCCACATCCTGGGCCAGCCGTAGGCACCGCGAAGCTCGGCATGAAGGGCGCGGATATGTACCAGCAAGGCTTCGCTGCTCATGTGCCGACGGGAAGAATGCTTCTTACGCCGCAACCGATGCTGGTGATAGCCCGTGAAGCTGACTTCGAGCACTTCGCACTGCACGCGAACGGGCCAGAGATGGCGACTGCGATAGATATGGGCATACTTCATCTCTGGCTCCGCGAGAAGTATGCCGCCGCTTTTCCCAAAATATCGCGCTCCATCTTTAAACGAGCATTTTCTGCGCGTAACTGCCGGATCTGGGTAACCGCAAAGCGGCGATTTCACTCTGAACTGTTTGATTCCGCTCGCGTTGACGCGCGTAAACACGCCAGTGTTTATGCGGTCGCGCGCTGCATGGCGCTCATTCCACTCACGTTCCCGCAGAGTTACTGGAAGTTGCTGTGCAGCAACCTTTTAGGGGTGACGTGTCCCTGTTATTCCGATGCCGTAGGCGGCGTGGCTCTTGGGACGCTGGCCGGGAGATGATTTCAAGGGCGGGACAAGACGGCGCGGGGAGCCGGTCGGCTAAGGCAGAGCGTCGTAGAACTGAACAAGATCATTTATTTGAATGGCCAGCGTCTTGCCGTCTGGAGAGAACGCAAGTTCTGCTTCACCTTTAGAGGACAGCTTGATCTGCGCGATGCGCGTCCACGTTGCTGTGTCGTAGATGTCCACACGCCGCGCAGCAACGTGACTGCTGACATCGAGCCAACGAGCGCCCCCCGACGTGATGTCGAGCAAAACAGCAGCACGTCGCCCATCCTCAGAAACAGCCACTCCACTGTTGGCGGACATTGACTCCTTGTCATGTCCAGGGACGCTGTGAAGCAAGGTTCCGGCCCGATCATAGACCACGATACTCGGCAGATTGTCATTAAGCAGGTTGTCACGGAAGTAAGCGGTTTCGGATTCGAGCATGATCGCAGCCGCTGGCTGGATATGGTCAGGGGGGATGATTGTCTTCGCAGAGCAGTAACGGCCCTCCGAAATCCAGTGGCCCTGAGTCCCTGGACCATGTTCAACCTCGATGAACCTTCCATCGTCAGCAAACGACCGGAGCCGAACGTAATGCTCTGGCACCGGCGGGTATGAGCAGGAGTGGAGAACCTGCAACGATGCTGAATCGAGCCAAGTATAACTGCTATCGGCCCTTGTGAACCCGTCGACAACAGCAACGAGACTCTTTCGCTGAGGAGATTGCAGGACTTGATAACGGGCTTGGTCGGAGGGTCTCAGTAGAGCAAATGCCGCTCGTTCCTTGAAGCCATTCTGATCCACGACGTGCAGCTTATCATCGGCCACAACGAGCATGTCGTCTTTGTCCGAAAAGAGCACTGCGACAGGACTGCTCTCTGTAGTGGGTAGTTTCATCTGCACCACGCACTGCGTGGGATTTCCAGACAGCTCGACAACGTTATACAGTGCACCAAGTTCAGGCGTACTACGAGGAACGACTTGCTGCGACTTCTTGGTGTAACCAGTCCAGAGGTTTCCTCGATGATCGAAGGCCAACTTCACGGGGATATAGCCGGTGTGATGAACGACAAGCGGTTCCGGTTCCCACCCACATGTCTTTAGCGAAAGGCTTCTCGTGGGAGACAGTTGAACTGCCGTACTCGCTGATTGCGGGTCGGAGGCAGCATGGGCGCTTAGAGCAAAAACAAAAGCCATTCCTAAAACCCCGCTAGTACGGAAGCAACGCAGTGCTGCCATGCATCCCTCCGTACACAACATCGTAGAAAAAGTGCGGAACGACACCTAGACCTCCCCAAGCACTCGCGTTAAACCTGTCAACGTGCATGAGGCCGTTATCCAGATGCACCGAAGGAGTTGTACCAAGTCGAGAAAATTCGCTCCCTTGTCCTTCTCCAGTTGCAGGGTTTTCGTTATAACCATGCGGACCAGGACCGAGCTTTGCCGCCAGAGCCGATTGTGCGTCAGAACCGTCATCTACGGTCATGTTCACGTGACCGCCAATCACCACAGCGTTTCCCTTGTCGTCATACTTAATATGAACACTATCCAAAACCTCATCTGTAGAGACTCCGAGCTGTTTGGCGATGATTGGAACATCGTTGTTGTATTGAGCTTGGGCTCGGGCATTTTGGGTTGTCGTGCTCGTTGAAGTTGAACTCTGCTGTTGGGCCTTCAACGCGAATCGCCACATCATAAATGTAGACGAATAGTTCGCGATGGCAATGAACGTCACTTCTGTTGGACGGCTATCGTAACCCCATCGACGGGAGTTGTAACGTATTGAGGCTTTTCATGCTCGGTCAGCGTCACTACGAGCTTGCCACTGCTCCACTCGATAGAAGGCTCAGGGTCGGGATAGTTTACTGGGACGTTCATTACCAGATCGCCTAGACGATCCTTCTGCTCTGGCCCCTTCAACCGCACGGCATAGACCGCATCGTTCACAACCCATGCCGAGTTGTAGACCTCCATTTGCACCACTGCATCCCATTTTCCGTCGGGACTCTTCTTGGTATCTTTCACCTGCACCTCCAAGTGATTGCGAGGCCACACGAAATAGAGGGCGAGCGCCACCACAAGCCCGAGCGCGGCTAACGACCACAGGATGATTTTGTTTCTCTTCTTCATGGAGTCCCTCCTATGGAACGTACGCGCCCGATTGAACGAGGCGCATTCCGATATCGGTGTTCATGACATTCCGCACCGGAAGATGGGTGTAAGTTGAGTCCATCACCGTCCCCTTCGCATAGTGGCTACCTATGGCGACGGCGTTCTCGATGTCGAGGATTTGGTTTCGAGTAATGTGGCTGGCGGCTGCGTACATTCCGATCAGGATCGTGGCCGAATCGATATATCTCGGATCGAAATTCCCGCTGAGCCGCTGGAGGTCCCACTTTCCTCCCCGGCCAAAGTTAGCGAGGTCTTCGGATGTCGCTTTCGCGCCAACCATAGGGGCTACACCTCGCAACTCCCCGGTCGCTTTGCCTGCCTGTACAACAGCACTGACATCAAATCCATTGGGAATGAGCGCGGGCTTTCCGTTTGCGCCTTGAACTACATTGCCGTTTTTATCCGTCAGTGGGGTCGGAGCATTGTTCTGCTGTTGGGCCTCCTGTTGGTCCTGTTGTTGATCTGCGACGGATTGGCTGCTATCGGTTTCGGCCTCGCTGTTGTCCATTTCGGTCGGGTCGGTTGTCAGATAGTCATGGCCGTCAGGATCGACGCCGCGCAGCGGATTGTTGCGCACATAGGCATACAGATTCAGGCTCTGCGGATTGCCCATTTTCGCGTAAGGCACTGGCTCCGCTTTGGCGCTCCAGTCCGGACTCAACCACCTTCCCATGCTGCTGGCGTAGTATCTGGCCCCGAAGTAGTCGTTGCCGGATTCGGTGTCCCGTTCTTTTCCGGTGAAGTGGAGGGGTGTGGCGTCGTCGGAGGTGGGTGGTGCGTTGGGAGCCGGGACACAGCTTTGCTGGTCGCCGAAGGGAAGGCTCGTGCAATCGAGTTCGGCCTGGCCCAGCGGCAGCGTCTGGTCGCTGCTGGTCAGGTTGCCGCTCAACTGCACCCGCCGCGTGCCCAGCGGATCGGTCAGATGAAAGTGCAGCCCCGCCTGATCGTAGGTCGCCATCAGCCTACCGCCCACATAGACATTGGTCCGCAACCAGGTATTGTTGCCATCCAGCGTCGTCAGCGTTTCTCCGCCCGGCCCCAGCACATAGCTCTTCGTGAACTGGAAGCCATTCATCGCCGGGTCGCAACTCATGGTCGTAATTGTACCCTTGGCCACGCGCGCCCCGTTGGCATCGTACAGATATCCCGTCATCACAGACATGCTCGGCATAGCGGAGTTCTTCACCGCGCAGACCCTGCCTTCGG
>JAJZCA010000297.1 GCA_021798735.1 Acidobacteriota bacterium
CACGGCGACGGTGACCCTCCTTGGGGTTTATGTCTCTCAACACAAACCGTAGCAGGGCTCTACCGCCGCCGATCAAGCGCTAATTTGGACAAGAGTGACTTTTACTCCGCCCTTGACAGAAGATGCGGCACAATTCTCCTGCACAGTTCCTACACAGCCAAAATCATGCCATTTATTTGCAATTACGACAATCAGATACAAAATCCTCTTCACACAGCCGGGATGAAGGAATCCGGGAGGATCTAGCGAGCGCTACCATCGTCCCGTGGCCATCGAACAGACTCAGCCTCTTGTCAGGTTGTCGAGCTCTTCCAAGATGCCGCGGAAAGAGTGGCACACTACTGCTGAATACAGGGGGCCTTCGGAAAACTGAGAACCGCTTGGCTTGCCTTCAAAGTGTTGGTCGAGGCGGATGAAGCTCGACAAGCTGGGGCATTTCGCAAAGGTGCGTCGGAGGCCAACGGGTGAGGAGGCCGCACATGGAGGCGATTCTGTGACCATTGACGATGTGAAGAACATGGGGTACCCGTGCGGTAGCGCCTATTGAATTGTGCTAAAGCTAGTGGCGTAGCGTTTGCAGAGGTGCTGCTGTCAAGGGCGGAGTAAAACTCTACCAGTGGGGCGGAGCAAATGTATGGTCCGCCACCGTTCCGCAAGCGAAAAGTGAAAGTGGCAGGTTGGTCTGCGCAAATGTATTCGGCCTTTGGTGGAGAGAGTTTCTCCGGGCCATGATGGAATGCGCCGCGCACTGTTCCTCATTAAGTAGGCAGTCTTGTGAAGACTTTTTTACTCCACAGGTTTCGAGAGCGCCGGGTTCGACCGTTGAGCCATCTCATTGTTCGCCAGCAGACCTGGTAGAAAATCAAATCCTCCGCAGCAGTAGCCGCCGGGCTGTAGATGTGGGAATCGCGGATGAGATTTCCAAGCCTGGCCCCAGCCAGGCGTCATCTGCAGGTCAGTCAAGCTGTCTCCAGGCTAATCAACGCCGGAGGCTGGTACCGCTCCTCTTTTGCGAGCACCGCCCAGGCGATTTGGGCCAGTTTGTTGGCTAATGCCACTGCAACGACATTGTGATGGGTGCGACTCGCAAGTTTTGCCAACCACTCGCTCAAACCGGGCGCCTGCTTTGTACGATGTTGCAAGACAGCGCGAGCACCTTGTATGAACAACCTTCTCAGGTAGGCGTTCCCGTGTTTGCTGATCCCAAGCAGCTTCTGTTTGCCGCCGGTTGAATATTCCCGTGGAACCACCCCCATCCAGGCCGCGAACTCCCGTCCCTTGCGGAAAGCTGCACCGTTACCGATGGCCGCGATCAGCGCGGTTGCGGTAATCGGACCGATGCCAGGTATCGCTACAAGCCGTTGGCAGGCCTCATTCTCATGAGCAGTCTTATTGAGCACAGCGTCGGCCTCGTCGATCCGTATCGCCATCTGATCGAGTTCCAGCTTCAGCTGCGCGAGCAACACACGCAATGCGCCGGACACACACTCTACTCAGTTCGGAGCGCTGCCATAGGATTGACGTGAATCGCCTTCCAACCCGGAGCAAGGGCCGCACACAACGCCGTGAACACTAGCAAAAATGCCGCCGCCGCAAGGCTAAGAGGGTCCATTGGGCGCACTCCCACAAGCATGCTCGTCACTAGCCGGGCCAGCGCAATACTAAGCACCAGCCCTGCCGCAATACCGTAAAACGCCAGCTTGGCCGCATGTTCTAACACTGTGCGCAGGATCGTACTCCGCTCCGCACCAAATGCCATCCGGATACCAATCTCAAATGTCCGCTGCGTCACGGAATACGCCATTGTGCCGTAGACCCCCAGCATGGCGAGTAACAGGCCCGCCGCTGCGAACGATGAGATCAGCACGGCTCGAAAGCGTTCCACCGCTATCGACCTATTCATCATCGCGTCCATCGTGGTAAAGCGCAGCGCAACCAGCGGGTTCACCTCCAGGATTTTCTCCTGTACTGCTTTCATGAGCGTCAGCGGCTGAACATGTGTGCGAATTACAACATGAATCTGGTTGGCATAGAAAGGATGCTGCGCCATCGGCATATAGAGCGTGGGACCCGGTACTTCTGCGGGAGAATCCTGCCTCACATCGCCCACTACGCCGACGACCATCATCCATTTATCGGAATCGAGTCCGCAACGAATCTGCTTGCCGACTGGATCGGCGTTCCCGAAGCTTCGTCTCGCCAACGACTCGCTGATCACTGCGACGAACGGACTCTCATACGTGTCCTGCCCGCTGAAGTCGCGTCCACGCTGAATCGGAATCCCCATGGTTTGGAAGTACCCCGGACTGGCAACGCTGAAAACAGCGGACGCTTCCTGTCCCTGATCAAGAGGCAAACCGCCTCTCGTCTGGTAGTAACCGTTGGATCCGTAGTTTCCAGTCGGCAACCCCATAATTCCCGCCACATGTTCCACGCCGGGAAGTGCCGTGAGCTTCACAAACATTTCATCCAACTGGTGCACTGCGCGAAGTGCATCCTGCAAGGAGTGTGCCGGCACATCTGCATCCACCACCAGCAACTGACGCGTCTCATATCCCATGTTGCGCGCCATCAAGTTTGTCATCGTATGCAGAAGTAGCCCCGCGCCCACGGCGAGAACGAATGTCGCCGTGACCTCAGCAATCACCAGCCCATCGCGGAGCGACGCATTTCCATGCCTGCTCATGCCGCGCGAGGTGTCTCGCTTCAATGCCTCGGCTGGATCAACCTTCGCCGCTCTCAGCGCAGGCAGCACTGACGATACCAGAGCGGACAACACTGCGAGTCCCAACGTGAACACCAGCACCCAACCGTTCAGGTGGATCTCGCTGGCACGTGGCAGTTCCCTGGGGGCCATTGCTAACAGCAAATGAACTACCGGAAATGCAAGTAGCACACCGGCTGTTCCACCAAGGAGGGAGACAAGCAGGCTTTCGAAAATGACCGGCCTCATTACCTGCCAGCGCGTCGCCCCAAGCGCCTTCCGAATCGCGATCTCCCGCTGACGGTCCATAGAGCGTACCAACTCGAGATGAGTCACGTTCACACAAGCAATCAGTAGGATCAGCCCGGCCGTTCCCCAGAGAAGGAAAAGCGTTGGTCGCGCATCTCCTGTTAGTGCCTGCTGCAACGGCTGCAGCATCAATACTTTGCTGCGGTTTGCGTCGGGATAAACAGTCTCAAGTCGATGCGAGATTCCGTTCAACTCTGCCTGCGCCGCCTGTAGGGTTACGCCCGCGCGCAAATGCACTACCGCCTTGTAGTTGAAGGCTGTGCGTGACTTCGACTCAGGGTTCAATGGAGCGGCCTCCCAAACTTGCGTATGGGCGGGGAATTCGAACCAATCCGGTAGCACACCCGTAATTTCGATCGTTTCATTCTCCACATGCAGCGTCTGCCCAACGGCGGCCTGCGCGTTGCCGAAGTTGTCGCGCGCGAACTTCTCACTTACCATGGCCCCACGATGCGCCTCGCCATCCGTAAATAGTCGTCCGGCCCTTGGCTCCAGGCGAAAGACACGCCAAAAGTTGGCGTCCGTCCAGGTCACCCTCGTGTACACAGAGTGGTTACGCAACTGCACACCCTCATTGCCGCCGTTGTAGAGGCTTATCGCCGAAAAGCTCCGCGCCTGCTCGCGCACATCTGCCGCATCCGGTCCGGTGACGCGCGGCGATGTGCGTCCGCTATTCGTCCAGTGCGTATCCAGCACGGAGATGCTCCTGGCATCGCGATATGGAAGAGGCGCGAGTAGAACAGACTCCACCACTGTGAAGATAGCGGTATTTGCGCCAATCCCCAAGGCGAGTGTGAGCACCGCCGTCGCCGTGAATACCGGATGCTTCCGCAGTTGGCGTCCAGCAAAGCGGAGATCGGCCCAACAAGCTGAAAGCGTGTTCTCCCACCCGTAGGACCGTACCTGCTCGCGCGTAGCGGTCATGTTACCCATCTCCAGCCGTACAGCCTGCTTCGCTTCTTGGGGTGTGAGTCCGCGCGCCGTCCACTCGGCAGTTGCTTCATCGAAATACTGCTCAACCTCATCATAAGCGTCGCGGTCACGATCCCGATGGTGCACGAGACTGCGCAATCCGTAGGTCAAGTGTCGCCAGATGGACATAACTCAACTCTCCGCGTTTAGCAGACGAGATATGGCAGAAGCCCGCCTTATCCAATCTGCCTTTTCCAGATCGAGGTGCTTTTTTCCTGCGCGCGTGAGGAAATAGAACTTGGCCCGACGCGAGTTTTCAGTCTGCCGCCATTCAGAATCGAGCCACCCAGCGCGCTCTAACCGCTGCAACGCGGTGAGAAGCGATCCGGGGTTCACTTTAAAGACCCCTCGCGATATTTGTTCGACACGTCTCGAAATGCCAAACCCGTGCATGGGTTCCAGACTCACCGTCTTCAGAATAAGCATGTCGAGCGTACCTTGGATTACATCAGTGTTTGGTTGCTCCATAAACAGCAACGCTATCGATCTCTACATATGATTGTCAAGATGTGATAATCATAGGTAGACACTTCGCGACTTGGCCTGCCTGGCACTTTGTACCACCGAGGTTGTAGGGCAGCGTTGCAGCAAAACCAGCGTCGTACAGAAGGCACAGTCCCCAAAAGCCAAAGGCAGGAAGAAGTCCGCTAGGTTATATCACTGGCAGTCGCACAATCGCACGCGCACCGGTGTCTTCCTCGCGGTTGACGAGACGAATCTCTCCGCCGTGAGCA